>CAZKNC010000001.1:0-29189 GCA_964553935.1 uncultured Planctomycetia bacterium
GGGGCCACGGCCGCTTACTTCCCGGTGGACCAGGAAACCTTGGAATATTTGAAGCTGACCGGCCGGCCGGCGGAGGTGATGGACCTCGCCGAGAGGTACATGAAGGAACAGGGATTGTTCCGGACCGACGCCTCGCCGGAGCCGGAGTTCTCTGAAGTGGTTGAGCTCAAATTAGAGTCCGTGGAGCCGGCGCTGGCGGGCCCGCAGCGGCCGCAGGACCGGGTCTCCCTCGCCGACGCGAAGACCGGTTTCCGAAAAGCGCTGGTGGCGATGCTGGAAGGGAAGCTTCCAAAACTTAATGCCGACCGGCTGAACAGCTGGTTGGGAGAGGGCGGCAGCGCCAAAGCCCCCCAGGTGCAGGCCGAGATCGTTCCTTCCGAGGTAGCTACGGCTGAAGCTGAGGATGGTTTCAGCCAGTTGACCGCCAAGGTGGCGGTGGAGATGCCGTCAGGCCGGACCGAGCATCACCACGGTTCCGGGGTCATCGCCGCGAGCACCAGCTGCACCAACACCTCCAATCCCTCCGTGATGGTCGGGGCCGGTTTGCTGGCTAAGAAAGCCGCCGAACGGGGCCTCAAGGTCCAGCCGTACGTGAAGACGTCGTTGGCGCCCGGCTCCACGGTGGTCACCGAGTATCTGGACAAGGCCGGCCTCACCCCCTATCTCGAAAAACTCGGCTTCCACACCGTCGGCTACGGCTGCACCACCTGCATCGGCAACAGCGGCCCGCTGCCTGAGCCGGTGGCCAAGGCCGTAAAGGAAAAAGAGCTGGTGGTGGCCGCCGTCCTCTCCGGCAACCGGAACTTCGAGGGCCGCGTCCACCCGCAGGTGAAGGCCAATTATCTGGCCAGCCCTCTGCTGGTGGTGGCCTACGCGATCGCCGGCCGGATGGACCTGGACCTGACCCGGGAACCGCTTGGGCTGGACTCGCAAGGGAAGGAGGTCTTCCTCAAGGAGATCTGGCCGACCCAGCAGGAGATCAGCCGGGCGATCCTGCAGTCGGTCACCGCCGAGGCCTTCCGCAAACGGTACGGGCAGGTCTTTGACGGGACGGCGGAGTGGAAGACAATCCCGACCGCGGAGGGGGACCTCTACCGTTGGGACGGGAAGTCCACCTACATCCAGGAACCGCCCTATTTCCTGAATTTCCAGAAACAGCCGCCGGCGATCCAGCCGATCCGGGGCGCCCGGGTGCTGGAGTTCGTCGGTGACTCGATCACCACCGACCATATTTCACCCGCCGGCTCCATCGCCAAGGAGAGCCCGGCCGGTCAATACCTCATTTCGCTGGGTGTGGAACCAAAGGACTTCAACAGCTACGGTGCCCGGCGCGGCAACGACCGGGTGATGACCCGAGGCACCTTCGGCAACGTGCGGCTTAAAAATAAACTGGTGCCCGATGCCGAGGGCTGGTGGACGGCTCATCTGCCTGATGGGGGGAAGGCCTCGGTTTTCGAGGCCTCCGAACGCTACAAGAAAGAAGGAATCCCTCTTATCATCCTGGCCGGCAAGGAGTACGGCTCCGGCTCATCGCGCGACTGGGCGGCTAAGGGCCCGATGCTGCTGGGAGTCCAGGCGGCCATTGCCGAGAGCTTCGAACGGATCCATCGCAGCAACCTGATCGGCATGGGGATCCTTCCGCTCCAGTTCGAGCCGGGGCAGACCGCCGAGTCGCTCGGCCTGACGGGGAAGGAGAGCTACTCCATCGAGGGGCTGGACGATTCCTTGAAACCCGGCCAAAAGATCCAGGTCCAAGCCGACGCGAAAACCTTTACCACTCTCTGCCGTATCGACGCCCCCATTGAGGTGGAGTATTACCGCCACGGCGGCATCCTGCATTACGTCCTCCGCAAATTCCTCCGCGGCTGATAAAATAGAGTGAATGTAGTCAAAAGTCTGTGTTGCATATGATATACTTATGTTATGGATAGAAACATCACAGATGTTATATAGCCATTTCCCTCTATCTGACAAGGACAAGCTCAATGCTTTGATCCAGCAGGCGGGGCTTAAGCGGACCGAACTGGCCCGGCTGATTGAGGTTCCGTACCAGACGCTGTACCGCTGGTTGGAGCAGGGGGTCCGGCCCCACCCGTTTTCTTCGCGGCGGATCGATGAGTTGTTCAAACACCACATGGATTTAATGCCGGTCGTGGAGAAGGCGCAGAAAGACCTGGGCGACCCCATCCGGATCCTGAAAGAAGATCAGGCCGTGCGGGACCGGTTCTTCCTGGAGATGACCTACCACTCCAACGCCATTGAAGGCAGCCGCATGACGATGAAAGAAACCGAAAAAGCGATGGCGGGGAAGTCGGTGCCCGGCAAAGAACCGTTCGAGGTGTTTGAAGCGGTGAATCACAAGAACGCTTTGTTAGAGGTCATGGAAAGGATCAAACCTGGCTTCCGAATCGATGAGGAGTACGTGTTCAAGCTCCACTCCATCGTGCTGTACAACTTCCACGACAAACTGCCGGGCAAGTACCGCACCGGCCACGTGAACCTGACCAATACCGACAAAGCCCTGCCGTCGGCCCAGCAGGTCCCGCTCCGGATGGCGGAATTTTTCAAAGAGGTGAACCATTCCGGCGACAAGCCGGTGGTCAAAGTGGCCCGTGACCATTACGAATTCGAAGCGATCCACCCCTTCTTTGACGGCAACGGCCGGGTGGGGCGCCTGCTGATGCTGACCCAGCTTTTGAGCCGCGGCTACCCGCCGGCGCTCATTCGGCTGGATGATCGGTATGCCTACTATTTCGCGCTGGGCAAGGGGGATATGGGCGACTTCAAGAACCTGGTGCAGATGGTCTGCGAGAGCGTTTTGCGCGGCTATCATCTCCTCAGACCGGAGAAATCGGCGTAGCCGGGGTATCTATTTTCCGCGTGATGATGTATAGTTAGAGTGTAGGAGGGAGGGAAAGACGAGTTCCTCCTGCGAAGTGAGTGAAGGAGGCAACAAAGATGGTGTACGGCGCAGTTTGAACGGGCGGGTGTCGCGAGACGAATTCCCCGCCCGTTCATTATTTATAGAATTCCTTCCGCAGCGCTTCACATTTACCGTTCCACCTAACCCAAGCTAACCGCTCTAGATCCCGCTTGATCTAAATAGTAGACAGATGTATCCTATCTCCAGCAGAAGGTTGCTTCATGCCGAGTCCCATAAGAGTAAGTATAATTATATGTATAAATAACCATATATAGGGTATACTTTTTATGGATGAGAGCTGGGGAAGGTTTGTTTGGGATGTTGAAAAGGAACAAGAGAATCTCCGTAAGCATGGTGTTGATTTTCGAACAGCAGCTAAGGTTTTCAGTGATCCGGACAGAAGAATTTACTTGAATGTCCAACATAGCGCTGAAGAGGAGCGGTATTTTTGTCTTGGCAAGGTAGAAGGAAGGGTCTTAACGGTCCGATTCGTCTATCGAGCAGAAAAGATCCGGATCTTTGGGGCCGGCCATTGGAGGAAAGGGAGGGCGCTTTATGAAAAAGAAGATTGATTCGGATATGCCGCATGGAGAAATGATCCGAATACGGGATTTTCTGCCTCCGCCCAGCGAGTTGGTGGTTGAGGAAGATACGGCCAAGGTGACCATCGCACTCAAGAAATCGAGCGTGGAGTTTTTTAAGCGCGCAGCCATCAAACACCATACGAAGTATCAGAAAATGATCCGCGAACTGTTGGATCAGTACGCCTCTCGCTACCGCTCCAAGGTGGCATAACATCAAAGGATGGTTATGAAACCAGTTCGAGCTAAGACGCATGAGGAGGTTTTAAAACCGCTCCTCAAGGATTCCAAGTTTCGAAAGGGTTACGAAGCGGATGCGCTTAAAAGAGCAGGCAAACGAGATGGAGGTTCCTTATTAAGCCGACGAGTGTACGGCGGTTCCGCCCGGCTCGATGCGGCCGAATTCGTCCTTCGACAAGCTCAGGACGAACGGTTGGGAAGGAAGGCGAGAAACTCCTTGACAGGGGGCGGAGGAGAGGGTACTCTTACCTCTGTAGCACGAGTAAGTTTGAAACGTTGTAGGCAGGAAACGATAGGCAGGACCTATACGACTGCACGGCTCTTACTCAAGCGGCAGTCGTTTTTGTTTATCCGCACTCCTACATACGACACATAGAGGAAAGGAAGGTTAATCAATTCAGCATGGCTAAAGGTACAGTGAAGTGGTTCAGCGACCAGAAGGGCTATGGGTTCGTCACGCCGGAGAATGGCAAGGATGTTTTCGTCCATTTCTCCGCGATTCAGGGAGAAGGTTTCAAGACCCTGCGCGAGGGCGAAGCGGTGGAGTTTGACATCACCACCGGCCCCAAGGGAGAGCAGGCTTCGAACGTGAGGCGGGTCTCCTAAGGTCGAAAACGCGTCAAGCGCGTTCTGACCACGGGTTTTCCAGCGGGCTCGGGAGTCATCCCGGGCCCGTTTTGCTTTTGGAGGGGGCCTAGAGCGACTTGCTGCGGGAGAGAGCGGCCAGGGAAGGAGTGACCACCCCGCCGGAAACGACCAGTTTCAGCGCTTGCTCGGTAGACATTTCCAACGGGATGACGTCGTTGGGTGGTGCGAAGATGATGGGACCGCTCCAGGGAGAGGGCGGGGTGGGGATGAGGATGGTCAGCAGTCTTCCACCGATGGCGGGTACCTCCGATTCCCCTGTGACGAACCCGATCGAATACAGCCCCGGCCGCGGATAGACCACCAGCACCACACGGCTGATTTTCGTCTGGGATTCGCCTTCTTTGGGGAAGAGGAACTGCGTGAGTTGTTTGATCGCGGGGTAAATTTTTCCAGCCACTGGAATCCGGGTCACCCACATGTCCACGGTCGGAAAAAAAAGCTTCCCGGCCAAATGGGTGGAGACGTAGCCGACCAGCACCAGGATGACCACCGTCAGGATCAATCCCAGCCCCGGGATCGTGAAGCCCAGATAGCGGCCCAGCGTTTTCCCCAGGATTCCATCGGAGAACTGAAAGAGTTTCATGACCAGATAAACGGTCACTGTGATGGGGAAAAGCGTCGCCAAACCCGCGACCAGATAACGGCGTAAGCTGTGCCGAAAACGAACGGAAAGGGAACTCATGCTACGCCCATGTTATCCGGACAGCCGGGGCGCGTCAACCGCCGGCTTTTGATAGGATAGTGGTGAAATGGACGCCTTCCTGGAGCTGTTCTCAAAACTGCATGAGATCGACGCCCTTATTCGATGGGGCGGCTACACGCTGCTGTTCGCGATCGTTTTCGCCGAGACGGGCCTGCTCATCGGGTTTTTCCTGCCGGGGGATTCGCTTCTGCTGACGGCCGGCCTGCTGGCCTCGGTGGAAGGCAGTCCCTTGGCGATCGGGCCGCTGTTGGCGGTCTTGAGTGTTGCGGCGGTGCTGGGCGACAGCACCGGGTATGGGATCGGCGCTTACGTCGGACCCCGCATCTTCAATCGGGAGGAATCCCGATTTTTCCATCGCAAACATCTGTTTCGTGCCCAGCGTTTCTATGAAAAATACGGTGTTAAAACGATTGTGCTGGCCCGGTTCGCGCCGATCGTCCGGACGTTCGCGCCCACGCTGGCCGGAGTGGGGAAGATGCATTATCCAACGTTCCTCGCGTTCAATCTGGTCGGCGGCGTGGCCTGGGTCTGTTCGATGACGCTGGCCGGCTATGCGCTGGGGACGATCATTCCCGACGGCCGCCGTTATTTCCCCTGGATCGTCGGGGCGGTGATCCTGCTGTCTTTGCTGGCGCTTAAGGCCTGGAAAGACGAATGAGCGGGATTAAAAGAAGCCTCTCGATCTCCTGGAAAGAAGGGATCCCCGCTTCGGCCATGCTGGGCATTCTGGATTATTACTTGGTTCCTTATGGGCTGTTCCTGGGGGCCAGCACGCGGGGAATCGGGTTTTTGGTGGCGCTGCCGCAGCTGCTGGCTTCCGCGGCTCAATTAGCGGCGGTCGAGCTGGTGCGGCGGGTGGGGAGCCGGCTCCGGTTTGTTGTTCAAATGGCCTCGGTTCAGGCGGCTCTGCTGATCCCGATGGCGGCCCTGGCGCTGGTGACCGGGCCGAACCGAGTCGCCGCGCTGGTGGCGCTGGCGATCCTGTTCCGCGTGGTGAACAACCTGATCGGCACGGCCTGGGGAAGTCTGACCAGCGAGTACCTGCCGGCTGAAAAGCGGGGATCTTATTTCGGATGGCGGTCACAGGTGGTGGGGATCGCCTCACTCATCGGGGTGGGGGTGGGCGGCGTGCTGCTGGCCCGGATGGAAACCGTCTCTCCGGCGCTGGGTTTTTTCCTGCTTTTTTTACTGGCCGCGTTGCTGCGGTTTGTTTCTGCCGGTTTTCTGGCGATGATGACCGACCTGCCGATGTCCAGGCCGCCGGGATCGGATTTCACGTTCGTCATGTTCCTGCGCCGGTTCCGGAAGAGCAATTTCGTGAAATTCGTCCTGTACGTTTCGGCGATCATCTTTTCCACGCATCTGGCGGCTCCCTATTTCAACGTCTACATGCTTCGGGATCTCGGCTGGAACTACTTCACGTACATGGTCGTGCATCTGGCGGCGGTTTTTGCGGGGTTGGTCGCCATCCCGATCTGGGGCCGGCACGCCGATGTGGTGGGAAACGTCCGGATCCTCAAAACGGTCGGCTGGCTGGTTCCTTTGATCCCGTTTCTGTGGCTGGTCTCCAGCAGCGTGGCCTACATTTTCGCGGTGGAACTGTTCGCCGGGTTCTGCTGGGCCGGCTTCACGCTCTGCTCCACGAATTTCATTTACGACGCTGTCGCGCCGGAAAAACGGGTGCGCTGTCTGGGCTATTTCAACCTGTTCCAGGGGCTGGCGATCTTTCTGGGCGCTTTGCTGGGCGGTTTTATCGCCGATCGCCTGCCGCCGCTCAAGGGGTATCCCATCCTGACGCTGTTCGTGATTTCCGGCCTGCTTCGGCTCGCGTCGCATCTGGCGCTGGCGGGACAGTTCCGTGAGGTCCGGGTGGAAGCGCGGCCAGTGTCCAGCGTACGGCTCTTCTTCAGCGTGGTGGGGATCCGGCCGGTGGTCGGGCAGGACACCGAATGGGGAGTATTCCCGTTGACGAGAAAACTGCGGCGGCGGGCCTGGTGAAAAAATACAAGTGGTTCTGGGCCGCTCTGCTGGCCGCGGCCGCGCTGTTTCTCGCGCGCGGCTGGATCGTCCGGTCAACTCTGGCCGCCGGCGTTCGCGCGGTAACCGGGCTGGGCCTGCAGATCCGGCGGCTGGACATCTCTTTGCTGAAGGGGCGGGTCTCCGCGCGGGAAGTCCAGCTGCTGAATCCCAGGGGATTCGACGAGCCGGTGATGGCCGATCTGCCGGAGCTGACGGTGGAAGCGGACCTGCCGGCCTTCTTGCGCGGGAAAACGCACCTGCAGCAGCTGACGGTGGACCTGCGCCGGTTCAACGTGGTGAAAGACGCCGACGGCCGCCTCAACCTGGACGCGTTGGCCTCCGTCCAGAAAGCCAAAGAAAAGAAACCGGCTCCGAAACCGAAGCGGGAGTTCCGAATCGACCGTCTGCATTTGAAGGTCGGGACCGTGACCTACCGGGACGATTCAGGGGGCAAACCAGGTCCAGTGCGGGAATTCCCGGTGAATTTGGATGAGCGGCATGAAAACATCACCGATCCGGCCGCGCTGGGCGCTCTGATCGTGTCTCGCGCGCTGTTGAAGACGACGGTGGCTCGATTGGCGCAGTTTGATCTTGCCGTGCTTCAGGACTATGCGGGGACGCTTCAGCAGGCGGGGGAGAAGGCGCTGGAAACGGTCGGCGGCGCGGTGGAGGGGGCCTTGGACAGGTTCCGGAAGGTGATAGAATAAACGCCTATGGCGAAACGATCGAAACCCACCCGTATTGAAAAAGACAGCATGGGATTGGTCCACGTTCCGGCGGACGCCCTGTACGGCGCTCAGACCCAGCGGGCCGTCGAGAATTTCCCGGTCAGCGGGCTGACCTTTCCGCGTTCGTTCATTCGCGGATTGGGGCTGGTGAAAGGATCGGCCGCTGCCGTCAACCGGAAGCTGAAACTGATGCCGGCTTCCGCGGCCTCGGCGATTGAGGCGGCCGCCCGCGAGGTCGCCGAAGGCCGGCATGACCGGCATTTCCCGCTCGACGTTTTCCAGACCGGCTCGGGCACCAGCACCAACATGAACGCCAACGAGGTGATCGCCCGGCTGGCCGCCCGGCGGCTGGGACGGAAAGTCCACCCCAACGACGACGTCAACCGCAGTCAATCCAGCAACGACGTGATTCCGACGGTGATCCATGTTGCCGCCGTGCTGGAGGCGACCGAACGGCTTTTGCCCGCGCTCGAGCATCTGAGGCGGACGATCGACCGGAAGGCGGCTAAACTCGACCGGATCGTGAAAACCGGTCGGACGCACTTGATGGATGCCATGCCGGTGCGGATGAGCCAGGAGATGAGCGGCTGGAGCGCTCAGATCGGCCATGGAGCCGACCGGGTCCAGTCGGCTCTGCCTCGGTTGTTCGAGCTGGCGATCGGCGGTACCGCGGTGGGGACCGGAGTCAACGCGCATCCGAAATTCGGCGCTGGCGTGGCGGCGGAGCTCAAGCGCCGCACCGGCCTGCCGTTTGTCCGCAGTCGGAACACTTTCGAAAGTTTGAGCTCGCAGGACGCCGCGGTGGAATTGAGCGGCCAGCTGAAGGTCGTGGCCGTCAGTCTGATGAAGATCGCCAACGATCTGCGCTGGATGAACAGCGGGCCGCACGCCGGCATCGCCGAGATTCACCTGCCGGATCTTCAGCCGGGCAGCAGCATCATGCCGGGCAAGGTGAATCCGGTCATCCCGGAATCGACGGCCATGGTCTGCGCCCAGGTGATGGGCAACGACGTGACGATCGCCGTGGCCGGGGCTTCCGGCAACTTCCAGCTCAATGTGATGCTGCCGGTCGTTGCTTACAACCTGCTGCAGAGCATCGAACTGCTGGCCAACGCCAGCCGTTTACTGGCGGACAAGGCGATTGCCGGCTTCGGCGTCCATGAAGCCCGGATTGCCGCCGTCCTCGAGAAGAACCCGATCCTGGTCACGGCGTTAAATCCCTTGACCGGCTACGAACTCGGTGCCAAAATCGCCAAGAAGGCCACACAGGAAGGCCGGCGGCTTCTGGATGTGGCCGCCGAAATGACCTCACTCCCGCGCGAGAAGCTCCGACAGGCACTTGACCCACGCCGGCTGACCGACGGCGGAATCCAAAAGTAGTCTTTAAACGAAACGACAAGGAGTTCAATCGAAATGTCCATTCGAACGACCGTTATCGGCAGTTATCCTAAAGTCACGGAAACCGGTTCCGACAACCTCCCCGGCACCATCGACAAATGGCAGCGCCAGCTGGTCAACGACCAGGGGTTGGAGCAGGAGCTCCAGAAGGTGATCCGGCGGGTGATCCGGGAGCAGGAAGAGGCCGGCGTCGACGTGATTTCCGACGGGCAAATCCGCTGGGAAGATCTCAATCACGCGATCGTTCGCGGCGCCGAAGGGCTGGGCCGGGGTACCCTGCGCCGGTTCTTCGACAACAACGTTTACTACCGGCGCCTGGAATGGAAAAACGGCGTCTCCTGGAAGAAAAGCGCGGCGGCAGAGGAGTTCAAATTCGCTTCCGGCGCGGCAGCTAAGCCGGTGAAGGTGGCTCTGCCCGGTCCGCTGACGATGGTGGTT
Source organism: uncultured Planctomycetia bacterium (assembly GCA_964553935.1). Lineage (GTDB taxonomy): Bacteria > Omnitrophota > Gorgyraeia > 1-14-0-20-64-10 > 1-14-0-20-64-10 > CAZKNC01. Next base: position 9,679 of record CAZKNC010000001.1, read on the forward strand.
TCCACCGAGCCCAAGCCCGGGCAGACTCGCGAGCAGCTTTTCACCGCGTACGAAGGCCTGCTCCGCAAAGAGATGCAGGAGCTGGAGAAGGCCGGCGTCAAGGAAATCCAGATCGACGAGCCGTCGCTTTCCGCGGGGGAACCGCTGTTGGAGCAGACGATCGCGGCAATCAACCGGATCTTCGACGGGGTGAAAGCCCGCCGGTGGGTGGCGGTCTATTTTCAGGACGTTTCAACGATTCTGCCGGCATTGGCCAAGCTTAAAGCGGAGGTGCTGGCACTCGATCTGGTTTCCGCGCAGGAGAAGAACCCGAGTCTGCATTCCCGCGTCGCCGAATGGCTGAAGTCCGGTGCCTGGAAGGGGGAAGTGGCGCTCGGTTTGGTGGACGCGCGCAACACCAAGCTCGAGGATCCCGCGGATCTCAAAAAGAAAATCCAGTTCTTCGCGCAAGCCGTTCCGGTTCAGCGGCTGTGGCTGTCTCCCAACTGCGGACTGGAGTTCCTTCCGCATGAGAGCGCCGTCCGGAAGCTGAAAGTTTTGCGGGAGACCGCTCAAACTGCTTAAGCTCGGCGCGCACATGTCGGTGGCCGGCGGATTCGAACGGGCCATCGAGCGGGGGCTGAAGGTCGGTTGTCAGACGATCCAGATTTTCACCAAGTCGAACAACCAATGGGCGGCGCCCCCGATCACCGGTGAGCAGGTCAAGCCGTTTACCCGCGCGGGCAAGCAGAGCGGCATCAGCCCGATTTTTTTTTTTTTTTCTTATCTGATCAATGTGGGATGTCCGGACAAGGCCACTTACGAGTTTTCAAAAAAAGCGCTGAAGGTGGAAGTGGAACGGGCGGAAGCCCTGGGTCTGGCGTTTCTGGTCCTGCATCCCGGTTCCCATAAGGAAGCGGGAGAGGAGCCCTGCATTCGGCGGATCGCGGACACGGTGGCCTGGGTGCTGGATCAAACCAAGGGTGCCCGCGTGAAGGTGTTGTACGAGAATGCGGCGGGGCAGGGTTCCTGCGTCGGGCATCGGTTTGAGCATCTGGCGTCGCTTTTGAAACAGGCCGGCCATCCGGGCCGGACCGGGATCTGCCTGGACACCTGCCATCTTTTTGCGGCCGGCTACGACATCCGGACGAAAGCCGATTACGAGCAGACCATGGCGCAGTTCGACCGAATCGTCGGTCTGGACAAGATCCAGGCGATTCACCTGAACGATTCGAAAAAAGAGCTGGGCTCCCGCGTGGACCGGCACGAACACATTGGGCAGGGGGAAATCGGGTTGGAGGCGTTCCGTTGCCTGCTCAACGACAAGCGGCTGAACCACTTGCCGATGGTGCTGGAAACGCCCAAAGACGAGGAATGTGCCGAGGATGTCATGAACTTGAAGGTTTTGCGGGGGCTGATCGCGAAAAAATGATGAATAAGAAGGGTGTCGTCATGATCTCCGGCGGCTTGGACTCCACGCTGGCCGCGCGCGTCCTGTTGGACCAGGGGGTGGAGCTGTGCGGGGTTTATCTTTCGGCGCCCTGGGGCTGCTGCGACAAGACCAAGGCGATGAAGGTGGCCCGCTCGCTGGGGATCGATTTCATGGTGGTCAAGCTGGACGAGGAATACATCCAGGTTTTGCGTTCCCCGAAGTACGGGCGCGGAGCCCATATGAACCCCTGCATCGACTGCCGGATTTACATGTTCCAAAAATCCAAGGAGCTGATGGAGCGGATCGGCGCCTCTTTCCTGGTGACCGGGGAGGTGTTGGGCCAGCGGCCGATGTCTCAGATGAGGCATTCGCTGGCGCTCATCGAAGAGCAGGCGGGACTGCAGCGGCGGGTGGTCCGGCCGCTGTCGGCCAAGCTTTTGCCGGTCTCCCTGCCGGAAGAAGAGGGGATGATCGACCGGGAAAAATTGCTCGACTGGAGCGGCCGGTCTCGCAAGCCGCAGATGCAGCTGGCGCTCAAATATGGGATTCTGGAATACCCGAATCCGGCCGGCGGCTGTCTGCTGACCGACGAGCAGTTCAGCCAGCGGGTGAAGGATCTGTTCGATCACCAAGAGGAGATCGATCTGGAGGATATGGAGATGCTGCGGATCGGCCGGCATTTCCGCGTGGATGAAGCCACCAAGCTGATCGTGGGCCGCAATGAGCAGGAAAACATGACGCTCGAGGAATACCTGTCTCCGGGGCGCGTGCTGTTCCAGCCGGATGATTTTCCGGCCCCTTCCGTCCTGCTGGTGGGTCCGCCGAATGACGAGGCCAACCAGACGGCTGTTCGGCTCATCGCCCATTACAGCCGGACCGACAAGGTGCCGGCCGGCGCGCGGATTCGGATTCGGATCGGCGCGGCCCGAGATGTGGAGGCCCCGGTTCTTATGGAAGAAAGCGTTCCGGCCGGGTTGGCACTGGAAGCCGAACAGGTTGAAAGAATGCGAGTCGCATGAGTGACCCTCAGGCAACGGCAGGCCACAAGCCGGCTTCAAGCGCGGGTCCTGAGGCCGAGAAGCCCTCGATCCCCCAGGACCCGACCTTTGTCGATTTTCTCTGTTTTTCAATCGACCCGGCGTTTCGCCGCCTGCCGGAAGCCGAGCAAAAACAGCGGATCGAGGAATTCCTGCAGGCGCTGGAAAAGAAACGGAAGGATGTGGACCTCCGGCCTTACCTGGGGATTGGCCTGCGCAGCGACACCGACTTCTTCTTCTGGGCGATCGCCAAGGATCTGGCGCCGTTCCAGCGGCTCACGGCGGAGTTGATGAGTACGGGGTTGGGCGGCTATCTGCGCTTAAGCTGGGTTTTTGTGGCGATGACGCGCCCTTCCGTTTATAATCCGGCGCATCTCCCCGCCTTTGAGACGGGCGAGAAGCCGCGCCGGTACCTGTTTCTGTATCCGTTCGTGAAATCGCGGGAGTGGTATTTACTGCCGTTTTCGGAACGTCGGCGGATGATGCAGGGCCACATGAACACCGGCGAGCTGTACCCAATGGTGCGGCTCAACACCACCTATTCGTTCGGCCTGGGAGACCAGGATTTCGTGCTGGCGTTCGAAACGGATGAGCCGGCCGCGTTTGAAGATCTTGTGCAGCGCCTTCGGGAATCGGAGGCCAGTCGCTACACGGTTCGAGACACGCCATTCATTCTCGGTCTGCGGTGCGCCGACGGCCGGGAACTCATGAAAGGATTGGGTTTTCTATGTTAAACACGACCACGGTAGGGAGCTTTCCGAAATCCGAGCAGTTGAAGGCCGCGCGGGCCAAGACCCGGCGCGGACAGATGGACCGCCAGGAGCTGTTGAAACTGGAGCAGGCCGAGACCAAGGAATGGATCGAGATCCAGGAGAAAATCGGCCTGGATATCCTGGTCGACGGCGAGATGTACCGCGGGGACATGGCCACCTATTTCGCCGAATACCTGGGCGGATTCGCGATCAGCTCGCTCGTGCGCTCCTACGGCAACCGCTACTACCGGAAACCGATCGCCAACGGCCCGATCCGCTGGAAGGGACCGATGACCGTGGAATTTTTTTTTTTAATGATGCGGCGACCACCGAGATCTACACGATATGGCACACTCTTGCCCTACACGATGATGGACTGGTCTTTCGACGAACATTATCCGAACCGGCGGGCCTTCTGCCTGGATCTGGCGCGGGCGATTCACGAGGAGGTCAAGGCGCTGGAGCAGGCGGGGGCGCAGTTCATCCAGATCGATGAACCGGCGGTTTCCACGCGGGTGGAAGAGCTGGACCTGGCCATCGAGGCGATGAAGATCGTGACACAGGGCGTCCGCGTGAAGACGGGAACTCACATCTGCTACGGGGATTTCGAGAAGGTCTATCCCAAAATGCTGGACCTGGCGGTGGACCAGTTCGACCTGGAGTTCACCAACTCCAACTTCAAGCTGTTGGACGTGATCCGGAAAGTGCCCTTCACCAAGGAAGTGGCGTTTGGCGTCGTCGACGTCCATTCGCACCGCGTCGAATCCGTCGAGGAGATCGCGGCGAATATCCGCAAAGCGCTGGAAGTCTTTCCGCTGGAGAAGATCACCATCGACCCGGACTGTGGCTTGAAGACCCGGCTCAAGGAAGAATCGATTGCCAAGCTCACCAACATGGTGGCGGCGGTCCGGCAGGTGAAGAAAGAGCTCGGTGTCCCGGTCGCGGGTTCTTAAGGAACTCGGGACCCGACCGGTTTATCTGGACGAGGCCTGGCATTCGCCGCAAGGCCGGGCCATCCGGGAGGTAATCTACGGCAGTACCGACGGGCTGGTCACCTCGCTCGGGTTCGTGATCGGAGTCTTCGGAGCCCTTCATGACAGCCGGATTATCCTGATTACGGGGATTGCGGGCGCCACTGCCGGGGCGCTTTCCATGGGTTTTTCCGCCTACATTTCTTCCAAATCCCAGTCGGAGTTTTTCCTGGCCGAGATCGACCGCGAACGCCGCGAGATGCGGGAGATGCCGAACAAGGAGAGGGAAGAGGTTCGGAAAATTTACCGGGCCAAGGGCTTCAAGGGGGAGGAACTGGAGATGGTCGTCCGCCGCATCACCTCCGATCCCAAGGTCTGGCTGCGCTGCATGATGGAAGAAGAACTGGGCTTGATCGTGGAAACGTTCGATACGCCGTGGATGGTGGGGGCCATCACCGCTGCTTCCTACACGCTGGCCGCGTTTCTGCCGATCCTGCCGTATGTCTGGAAAATACCCGATCAGGCGTTCATTTGGTCCGTTGGAATATCCGTCGCGGTTCTTTTCGGTTTGGGGGCCGCCAAAACCAAGCTGACCAAACTGTCTCCCTGGCGGAGCGGATTTGAGCTCATGACCATCGGTCTGATTTCCGCGGGGGTCGGCTACGCGATCGGGCGGCTGACCGGCACCCTATAGATTCCTGGCTTGACATGCGCGAACGACCTTTGTAACATTCCTTACGATGAATACCTTAGAGTTTATGGCGCTATCGTCTAGTGGCCTAGGACGCATCCCTCTCACGGATGAAACACGGGTTCGATTCCCGTTAGCGCTAGGTACATAAGATGATGACCTGCATCTATTGCCAGCGCGAATTTGAGCCGTCCAAGTACCGGCGCACCCGTCAGCGGGCGTGCGGTGATCCGCCCTGCCAGAAAAAGCGTCAGCGGGACAATCTGCTGGCCTGGCAGGAGAAAAATCCCCTTTACTACCGCATCAAGCGGATGGACCCGACCTGGAGAGGCAAGGCGCGCCTGCGGGCCAAGCGCTGGCGGATGGCGCACCGCGACAGGATTCAGGCCTATCGCACGGCGACCATGGATCAGTATCGGGTCTACATGCGGGAATACATGCGGCGGTATCGGGCCGTTTCAAAGACCAAGCCGGTCCAGCCGCCGGCTCCAACCCAAATTTAGGAGAGACGGCTCATGAACAGTTCCTCGTTCAAAATTCTTGGAATCCTGTCGGTGGTGCTGAAGGTCTATTCTTTTTTGACCCTTTTTCTCATGGCCATCGGTGTGGTCGGGATTCTGATGGCGGGAGAGGCGACCGGCCCCCAGAAGTTCCAAATCCTGCTCAACATGGTTTTGGGCGGTACTCTTTTCTTCCTGGTTCTTTACACGCTGAGTGATCTGGTTCGGTTGATGCTGAAGATTGACGCTCAGACAAGTAAAGAATCTTCATAGCCAGCTAACGATATCGTCTTCCAGAACCGTCTCAAGCGTTCGGAATATCTTTTTCGAATGCTTGACTTCACAGAACCCATCGGGTAACCTCTTCAACAGAAGAGAGACGGTTTTGAGACGGTTAATCCCACACTGGCTTTGTTTGACCTGCGGGTTCCTCTCGGCCTGCGGCGCGTTTGTCTGCCCGGCTTTTTCTGAAGATCAAACAATTACCCTCCAATCGGTTCGAGTTCTCCCCACCCTCGACGGCGATACGGTAGAAATTCAGTCCGATCAGCCCTTCTCAATCGTCACTTACACGCTCTCTAATCCGGACCGGCTCATCATTGATCTTCTGGAAACCAATGCTTGGAGCTGGAGCGATTCGGTTTTGCCGGTCTCGGGTCAGCTCGTCCGCTCCTGCAGGTTTTATCCGCCGGCCGGGGCCAAATCGTCCGAGCAGGTCGATTATCTGGAACTGGTTTTGAAGGAACCCGCCGAGCATTTCGTGGAACCGGTTTCCGGGAAGCTTACCGTGCATCTGCGGCCAAAAGAGCCGTTCCTCCCGCCTACCCGCGGAGAAGCGCCCATCCTCGCACCGGTTTCCACCCTGTGGAGTCTTCAGCAGGCCGAGCAGTTCGGCATTGGGCGGCATCGGCCGGTGCGGATCGCGCGGGAGGAGATCGAGCTGGCTCACGCCAAAGTGCGGGAAGCGCGCCGGGCGCTGTATCCGGCGGCCACGCTGAAATTCAGCTGGACCAACGGAACCGCGTCCCAGGTGGATTTCTCCGAATACACCACCGGTCTGCAGTTGGAACAGCCGCTCTATTATTCCGGCCGGCTGATGGAGGCGTACCGGCAGTCCCTGGTGAATCTGCAGGTGGCGGAGAAACGTTCCGGCAAGGTGAAAGCCGATTACGCCGTGGAGCTGGCCCAGGAATATTTTCAGCTCATCAGCGCGAAGGTCAGCCGCCGAGCCCAGGAGGGGCTGGCGGCAGAAACTGAAACGTTCCTGGAAAAGGGGAAAGCGCGCTTCGAGAAGAAATTGCTCACCCAGCTGGAAATCCTCAACATCCAGTCCCAGGTCAACCAAGCCCGATTTCAGCGGGCCAACGCGGACAACGATGTCACCCTCGCGCGGCTGAAGTTTCTTCAAAAGCTGGCTCTGGAGCCGGGCACCTCCGTCGACGTTCCGGAAGAGTTCCAGACGACTGCCCAGCAGGAGGTTGATCTGGAGGAAGCCCTGAAGCTGACGGCCCGCTACAAGCCGGAGATCCTGGTGAACAGTCTGCTGGTCAAGTTTCATGAATACGAGGAGCGGATTGCCAAGGCGAAGCTCAAGTGGAAGGTGGATCTCTCCGGCTTTATCGGCGCTTCGGCGGCGGCGTTTGAAACCGAGCCGCTGGACGCGGGAGAGGATTATTTCGTCGGTTTCAAGGCCACGCGGGCATGGGGCCCGCACAGCGCCACTGCTTCGGCGACCAAGACCAAAACCTCGCCGCGGCTGGGGCAGACCACCCGGACCGACTCGACCGTCTACTCGACTGAGATGGGCCTGTTCGACCAGCTGCAGGGCCTCACGGAAATCCAGCAGTCGCAGGTGAATCTTGAAAAAGCCCGGCGCGACTTGGAGGAATCCAAGAGCGCGGCTTTCCAGGAAGTCCATGAGTCTTATATCAGCTACCAAAAGGCGCGGCTCCAGCTGCAGTACGCCGATCAGAAGATCGCGTTTCGGGAGGAGCAGGTCAAGATTTTGAAAGCGCAAGCCTCCGTGAATGAAGCCCTTCCTTCGCAGGTTTTGGAAGCGGTCGTGAAGCTGACCGAAGAAAAAGTGGCCAGAGCGCAGGCGATGGGCAGCTACTACGCGGCGTTGGCGAAGCTCAACAAGGCCGTCGGCCTGCCCGGACATTACCGTTAACCCGAGGAGTTCGGATGCTTAAACGTCTCCGTGTCATTCTGATTTTCGGCTTGGTTCTTTTCGGGGGATTTGTCCTCGTCAATGGGCTGCTGCCTAAACTGCTCCAGGGGCCCCAGGTGACCCGCTTGCCGCCGGGAGTCCGGCCGGCCGGGGCCCCCACCGTTTCCGAGGATGCTTTGCCGATCCCGGTGCGGATTTTTAAAGCCGCGCGGATCGAATTCACCGATCTCCTGCCGGTTTTGGGGACCGTGCGGGGCCAGTCGGAAGTGGAGCTGAAGTTCGAGGTCAATGGCACGCTCAAGAACTTGGATTTCCGGGAAGGGGATCTGGTTAAAAAAGGGCACGTGATGGCAATCCTGGACGACAAAGAGCCGCAGCTGAAGCTGGAGTACGCCGAGTCCAAGAAACAGACGGCGCAGGCCCAGCTGAAGCTGGCCCAAAAACGGCTTTCGGTGAACGAACAGCTCTACCGGCTGGGAGCGATCATCCTGCCGAAGCTGGAAGAATCTCAGATCGAGGTTGAACAGGCCCAGACGCAGGTGGAAACGGCCGTCAAAGAGGCCAACATCGCCCGGAACGACATCGCTCGCACTGTTCTGAAAGCTCCCATGGACGGAGTGGTCGGCACGCGGCAGGTTGAGGCGGGGGAATACGTCAGCCCTCAGTCGGTGATCGCCACGCTGATGGAGGTCAGCTCGGTCTTCGTCGAGGTGGGAATCATCGAGCGGGACATCGAGCGGATCCGGCTGGGACAGCGGGTGAAGGTCACGGTCGATTCTCTGCCGAACACGACCTTTGAAGGGCGGGTCGACAACCTGGCTCCGCTGATCGAAGGGAAGTCCCGCACGCTCACCGCGAAAGTGAAGGTGGAGAACGCGCAGGGACAGCTCCTGCCGGGCATGTTCGCCCGCTGCGACATCGCGGTGTTCGAAAAACCGGACGCATTGGTCGTTCCGACCGCCGCGCTCAAGGATGCGGACGGGGATGGCAAGTTCGAATCGGTCTTCGTGATTCAAGAGGAGAAAGCGGTCTTAAAGCCGATCACGCTGGGCTACCTCACCACCGATTACGCGGAAATCACGCAGGGGATTCAGGAAGAAGAGCAGGTGGTGACCGAAGCCCGCGGCAACCTGAAAGAGGGATCCGCCGTCACCTTCCTCGAGGAAGAGGAGGCGGCGTTCCAGCGAACCGAACCGGACGCGGGCCAGGAGGGTCCGCGGTAAACGGATGAGTCTGACCCGCGCCAGCATTCGCCGGCCCGTCACGACCGTCATGATGGTCCTGGGGGTCGTCCTCCTGGGCGTCATCGCCTGGACCCGTCTGCCCCAAGAACTGTACCCGCCGATCAATTACCCGCAGTTGACCGTCGTGACCCGCTACAAGGACGCGGCTCCCGAAGAGATCGAACTGCTGGTCACCAAACCGATTGAAGAAGTGGTCGGCACGGTCTCGGGTCTGCGCCGGATCAGCTCCATCTCGAAGGAAGAGATGTCCCTCGTCATTGCGGAATTCAACTGGGATACGCAGATGGATTTCGCGGCGCTGGGCGTGCGGGAGAAAATCGACCTGATTAAAGAACGCCTCCCTCGTGGTTCGGAAGACCCGGTGGTCATCAAATACAACCCCTTCGAACTTCCGGTGATCGTGCTGAATCTTTCCGGAGAACGCCATCCCCACGAACTTCTGACCCTCGCCCGCAAGCAGGTCAAGATTGAGCTGGAAAAACTGGAAGGGGTCGCTGTGGTCAACCTTTCCGGCGGGCTGGAGCGGGAGATTCTGATCGAGGTGGACCAGGGCCGCCTGCAGGCGGCCGGCCTGCCTATTTCCCACGTGGTTGACGGACTTTCCAAAGCCAACCTCCATTATCCGGCCGGCACCATCAAGGAGGCGTTCTACGAATACCTCATCCGGACGATGGGGGAATTCTCGCTGGTTCGGGAAATCCCCGGCATCGCCGTGGGCGTGGATGAGAAAAAGGACGACCCGGAGAAGGAGTTCCAGAAACGGATGGAACGGCAGGGCCCTCTGGAGAAAGAAAAGGGGCTGGGCCCCCAACAGCGCCTCATCCTGCTCAAGGATGTGGCGACCGTCAAAGACACTTATCGCGATCGGGATTCCATTTCCCGCTACAAAGGCCGGGACAATGTCAGTTTGAGCATCCAAAAGCAGTCGGGCGCCAATACCCTTCAGTTGGCCAAGCAGGTGAAAGAGGCCCTCGGCCGGATCCGCCAATCGCTTCCTCCCGGCATTGAGCTCAGCGTGGCTTACGATCAATCGCTGGCCATCGAGAGCTCGGTCAACGGGGTTTTGATCGAAGCCCTGCAGGGCGGCGCGCTCGCGTTCGGGATTTTATTCCTGATCCTGGGCAATCTCTGGTCCGCGATCAATGTGTCGTTCGCGATTCCGATTTCGATCATGGCGACGATCGCTCTCATGTATTTCAGCGGGATCACCATCAACGTGATCTCCATGGGCGGGCTCGCTCTGGGGATCGGTATGCTGGTCGACGCCGGCATCGTGGTCGTGGAAAACGTTTCCCGTTACCGAGAGAAAGGAGTTCCTCCCCGCGAAGCGGCCATCGAAGGAACCGCGGAGGTGGCCAGCGCGATCGGCGGGTCGGTCTTGACCACCATCGTGGTTTTCCTGCCGATGGTGTTCGTGGTCGGCATCGCCGGCCAGTTGTTCAAAGAGCTGGCCTATACCGTCACCTTCGCTCTGCTGGCCAGCTGGGTGGTTTCCCTGACGCTGACCGCATTGTTTGCTTCCAAGTACCGCGGTTCAGGACGGAGCCGTTCTCCCATCGAGCCGATTCTGCAGCGGCTCTACCGGGCGGACCAACGCGCGGTCCAGTGGTTTCTGCGCAACCGGATGGTGGGCGCAGCGGCGATGGTCGTCCTGCTGGTGGCGTCCCTCGTGGTTCTCAAAGGGCTGGACCGCGAGGTATTGCCGCGAGTCGATCAGGGCCAATTCATTCTCCGTGTGGATCTTCCCCCCGGCACCCGCTTGGACGTCACGAATCGGGTGGCGACCCGGGTGGAGAGGGTCCTGCAGGCCATGCCGGAGGTGCGGGACCTGACGGTCACGATCGGTTCCTCCAAAGAAAAAAGAGCCGAAGAGCTTCTGGAAACCCTGGGTTCTCACCAATCTCAGATCCTGGTGAATCTTTTTGGAAAACCCCAGCGCACCCGGAAAACGGCGGAAGTCGTCCAGGAGCTGAAGGAGACCTTGGGCCGGGAACCTCTGGAAGGAGCCGAAATCGAGTACCTTCTTCAAGAGTCGATTTTTAAATCAGCTTTCCTGGCCGGGGCGCCGGTGGTGGTGGAGGTCAAAGGGACGGACCTGGGCCGGTTGGAGACGCTGGCCCTCGGTATGCGCAAGGAGATGGAAGCGGTTCCCGGATTGTACGGCGTAAAAACCAGTTTGATCCCGCCCTCTCCCGAAACCAAAGTCCGAGTTTTGAAAGACCGGGCCGCTACCTATCATCTTTCGGTCAGCGACGTGGCGCTCACCGCGCAGACCGCCTTCAAGGGATTCATCGCCACCAAATTCAAGGAGGAAGGCAAAGAAATCGACGTGCGGGTCCGCCTGCGGGAGCAGGATCGCCGAGATATGAGCCGGATCCGGCAGATGCTGGTTCACTCTCCGCTGGAGATCGACGTGCCGCTGGCGGAAGTGGCTTACCTCTCTCTCGGAAAAGGTCCGACGGAAATCCGGCGCATGGATCAACAAAGGACCGTGCTGGTTTCCGGGCAGGTTGCGCGCAGGGCGCTCAGCGACGTCCTGAAAGATGTCGAAGCTGTTTTGAAGAAAGACAAGGTTCCCACCGGCTACAGCGTGGCGATCACCGGAGAACGGGAAGAGATGCAGGAATCGTTTCGGTCCCTGATCTTCGCGCTGGCTCTCTCCATCCTCCTGGTTTACATGGTGATGGCCTCGGAGCTTGAATCGCTCTGGCAGCCGTTTCTCATTATGGTGACGATGCCGATGTCTCTGATCGGCGTGGCCCTTGGATTGTACGTGACGCACACGCCCATCAGCGTCATGGTGGGGCTGGGGATGATCGTCCTGGGCGGTGTGGTGGTGGATAACGGGATCGTGCTGGTGGAATTTATCAATGAACTGCGCCGGGAGGGAATGGGTTTGGAAGAGGCGGTGGCGGAGGCCAGCCGGATCCGGTTAAGACCGATCCTGCTCACCGCCGGGACCACGATTTTAGGACTGCTGCCCATGACGCTGGGCCTCCAACAAGGGGCCGAGCTTCAGATTCCCATGGGCGTCACGATGATGTGGGGTCTGGCCGTTTCGACGTTCTTGACGCTGATTTATCTTCCGACCGTTTACGTGATCGGCGCGCGATTCTTTGAGAGACTAGAGCGGGTGTTCCAGGTTTCACCCATGCCTGCGCCGGCGCTGCAGATGGCCGGTCCGCTTCCATCTGTTGAGACGGTTCCAGAACCGTATCAGGAGCCGCCTCCGAAAGAGCCGCCGATGCCGGTTGAGCCGCTGCCGGCTCCCCCGGAGCCCTCTCCTGAACTTCCGGAAATTCCGGAGGGCTACGGGAGCGAGGAAGTTGTGACCGATCGCTCTGATTTTCCGATTATTCTCCCGGGAGAAATCTTGCTTCCTCCGGAACCGCCCGTCGAGGAGGCCTTCGCCCCGCCGACGTTGCCGGAACCTTTATTTGAGGAGCCGCCGGAAGAAACCGTTCACCCTGCTAAAGTTCCACTCAACCCGCGCCAGGAAAAACTGCTGGAACATCTGAAAAGCCACGGGCGAATTTCCCGCAAGGAATATGTCGAGCTGACAGGAGCTTCCGTTCCGACGGCCGCTCGCGACCTGAAGGAGCTGGTCGACCAGGGATGGGTCCGAGGCGTCGGTCCGCTGGCGCGGGGAAGATACTATGTCCTTGCCTGATGCTTCCATCCGCCGTCCGGTTACGGTCAGCATGGTTTGTCTGGCCCTGGCGGTCCTCGGCGGGATCTCGCTAAGCCGCCTGCCGATCGAGCTGTACCCCAACTTCAGTTTCGGCGACATCTCCATCATCATCAACATCCGCGGGGGTATGCCGCCCGAGGAGGTTGAAAACCAGGTGACCCGGCCCGTCGAAGACAACGTGGGAGACGTCAGCCACCTCAAGGATATGATCTCGATTTCCGAGGAAGGCCGCTCCCGCGTGGTGCTGACCTTCGAGCCGGGCACCGACATGGATTTCGCCGCCCTGGAGGTGAGGGAAAAGTTCTCGAAAGTCCGTTCGAAGCTTCCCAAAGAGATCGAAAAACCGATCATCGCGAAATTCGAGCAGGAAGACGTGCCGGTCCTGATCCTCGCGGTCACCGCGCCGGATTACACACCGGAGATGCTGCGCCGCCTCGTGGACGAGGAGATCAAAGACCGGATCATGCGGGTGGAGGGGGTGGCCAACGTCGACGTCGGAGGGGGGCGGGAGAGGAAGATTCTCGTCGAGATCAATCTGGAAAAGCTCCAGGCATTCCGCCTGCCGGTGGACCGGGTCACCCGGCTCTTGAGCGTGAGCAATCTCAATATGCTGACCGGAGAGATGGACCGTTCCCGCAGCAAGTATCTGATTCGGGCCATCGGGGAGTTCGAATCCATCCGGGAAATCGAGGAGCTCGGAATCGCCGTTACCCCCTCCCGTTCGGTGATCCGCCTCAAGGATGTGGCGGTCGTGAAAGATTCGTTTCTCGAGGCCACAAGCTACGCCCGGGTCAACGCGCTGCCGGTGGTCTCTCTCTACATTCAGAAGGAGACGACCTCCAACACGGTGCAGGTGGTCGGCCGGGTGATGAAGGTCCTGGACCAGTTCAAGCAGGATCCCCGTTTGCCGAAGGAGCTTCGATTCATCGTGACCCACGATCAGTCCGTGCAGATCGTTCGGGCCATTGAACTGGTGGGATCGGCTCTCATCAGCGGCGGCACGCTGGCGATCCTGGTGCTGGGGGCTTTCTTTTCCACCCATTGGATTCCGCGGTTTTTATTCATTCCGTTGGCCGCCGCGGTGACCGCGCTGGCGGTCGCCACATACCGGTTTGGGGGCATTCCGGTCCACACGATCAACGGGCTGGTCAACGGTCTTCTGGCGGTGCTGCTGCTGACGGCGATCTTGTGGAAGCATCTGCGCCTGACTTTGATCGCCGCCATCGCTATTCCCGTGGCCACCATGATCACGTTCGGGTTCATGTTCTTTCTGAATCTGCTGGCCAAGAACGTCGGTTTCATGAGTTTGACGCTCAACGTGATGACGCTGGGCGGCCTGGCGCTGGGCGTGGGGATGCTGGTGGATAACGCGGTCGTGGTCATCGACAACGTCGTCAAGCGCCGCGCGAAGGGCGAGAGCCCGCGGGCGGCGGCCGGGGAAGGAGCCGCCGAGATGCTGCTGGCGATCGCGGCTTCGACCTTAACCACCGTCATCGTTTTCCTTCCGCTGGTGTTCATCAACAAAGAGATCCGGATTCTGTACATCGGTTTCGCGCTCACGATCTGTTTTTCCCTGCTGGCTTCGCTGGTGGTGGCCCTCTCGGTGGTGCCGCTCATGGCGTCCCGGATTTCTTTTCCGGTGGTGACGGCCGCTCCTTCCGGACGGGGCCGCGGGCTGAAGCTGAAGGAACGCTACCGCGGATTCGTGATCGGTGTTCTGCGCTGGCGCTGGGCGGTGGCGCTGTGCGTGTTTTTCCTGGCCGCGGCCGGATTTCAGATCTACCGGTCGATCCCGAAGGAGTTTTTAGGGACCGCCGAGGCCGAAGATTTCACGGTGTTCGTGGAGCTTCCCAGCGGCGCGAAGCTGGAAATCTCCGACGACGCGGTCGCCAAAATCGAGAAGATCCTGAAAGACGTTCCGGAGATCAAGTCGGTTTCCTCCCGCGTGGAGAAATCCTCGTCCAAGATTTACGTCAAGCTGGTCCCGCTGGCCGAGCGATCCCGCTCAACCAAGGACGTGATTGATTCCCTGCGGCCTCCGGTCGAAGAGGTGGAGCGAGGATTCCGGGAAGCGTTCGTCTACTTTGAAGAGCCGCACGAGGTGGAGTCGAACGAGGTGATCCTGGAGATCTACGGGTGGGACTATGAGGTCTTAAACCAGCTGGCCGTGGAAATGCTTAAGAGGATGCAGGCGGTGCCCGGCTTGACGGATCTCAAGATCCGCTGGCGGAGGGGAAGGCCGGAATGGCTGGTTCGTGTGGACAAGATTAAAGCCGCCCGCTATGGGCTGTCGGTGGAGGAGGTCTCCCAGTCCCTTCACGCGCAGATGCGGGGTTTGCGGGCCACGCTGTATCACACCGAGTCCAAGGAGGTTGAAGTCGTAACCCGGCTGGAAGAGGCCGACCGCGCCACGCTGGACAAGCTGCGCCGGATCACCTTCACGCTGCCCAGCCGGGAAGTCATCTTCTTGGAGCAGGTGGCGAAGCTGGAACCGGCCATCGGCCCCTCCAAGATCTGGCGCAAGAACAAACAGCGAATGATCCAGGTCAGCGCCAACCGCGGGCGATACGCGTTCGGGGAAGCCGCGCAGAAGGTGTACGGCGCCATTCATGAGATGCCTTTCCCCGAAGATTACTACTGGCGGTTCGGGTCCAATTACCAGAAACTGCTTCAAAACCAGAAAGAGCTTGCTCTGGCGCTCGTTCTTTCGGTGCTGCTCATTTTCCTGGTTTTGGCTTCTCTTTTTGAGTCCCTGATCCAGCCCTTTATCGTGATGGTTGTTGTGCCTCTGGCGGCCTTTGGAGCTTTCCTGACGCTCCGATTGGCCCATCAAGCCCTTAATGTCGGAGCTTTAATGGGGTTGATCCTTCTGGGCGGCGTGGTGGTGAACAACGCGATCATCCTGGTGGATGAAGTGAACCGTCTCCTAGGCAACGGCTATCGGGTTCGAAGGGCGGCGGTTTCGGCCGCGATCAGCCGGGTTCGGCCGATCGCTGTCACTTCTTTTACGACCATCCTGGGGCTGCTTCCGCTGGCGATGAGCCGGACTGAAGAATCCAGTCTCTGGGCACCGATGGCTTTGGTGGTTATCGGTGGGATGACCGTATCAACTTTCTTAACCCCTATCGTCGTCCCGTCTCTCTACCTGGTTTTAGATGATCTTAAACGGATTACCCATCTGATACGGTTTAAAAAGAAGCCAAACGCTTTGCCTGTAACAGTATCATAACCATCTCAATTAAGAATACCATCCTCGCTTAATTAGGCACTATAAGCCATCCATTCTGAAGCCCTATGAATTGTACTTAAATAAGTAATTATATAAAGTCAGTTAAAATATCTAATATAAGGAAGTCTTGACGATCGAAATGTGTGGATGGTATATTTACACTGTCGGTCAAACGCAAGGGGGGAACAGGGATGAATTCTCATTTCATGGAACTCCGCAATTGCTTTGGTTTTAAAGGCCTCTTTTCAGTGCTGAAGGGGTTTTCTTTCGGCCATTTTGTTATGACATTGGAAAAGTATTTGAGCTTGATTTTATATCCAATACGCAGTTATGATTTAGAAGTTCTACTCCCCGATAAAGGCAAACTCGCCGTGAGGCGAGGGCGCAAAGCCACGGATCCCGGATTCTTTAGTATTTTAGAGAATGGCGGGACAGCCGGGTTGCCGACTAAAGGATAAAACCAGAAGGAACGGATGAGTCGACAGCCCGGTGAATAATTATCGCCACTTTTATAGGCACCATTCTTCGGTGAAAGAAAGTTCGCCGGAGGTGGAGGGCGCGATCCTGGAATGGAACGCGCCTCGCCGTCGACCTATTCTGCGTTCCGTCGCTTCGCTGACCTGCTTTGCTTTCGTCATTACCCAGCTTCCGATCCGCCCGGCCTTGGCCGTCGCTCCCCAGGAAGTCGTCACTTTGGGGAACCTCAGCAACATGACCAACGTTGCCAACCTCGCCACCTTGAATGAGCGCCGCCAATCTCTGCTGAACCGGCTGGAGCGGGAGCGGAATATTCAGGCCAGTGTGGAGGCCGGCTGGCTGACGGCGAACGCCGGGGTCGCGCACAACCTTCAGACGCTGAACATCGACATTTCCCGGGCGCGCGAAGCGATCGAGCGGACCGGAAGCCAGGGCGCCTCAAGGGTTCAGGAGTTGGCCGGTGTGGTGGCCTCTCCCGCGACCACCGGCACGCTGGAATTCAACTACATGCCGGTTCGCAACACCGCCGGCGCCCCGGCCGGCCGCGAATGGATGAAGATCTATTTCCGCAACAATCTGGCCAGCCGTGTTCTGGGAGAATGGGTTTCCTCCGCCGGCGGCGGTTTCCTGCGCGATACGTCCAGCATGAAGTACAACAGCAACCGGCTGCTCCAATCCTACGAGGCCGTCGAATACCGGCAGATTCCAGGCATGCTGGGCGGACGGCTGACTTTGAGGACCATCCGATGGACCGGCAACTGGACCTCCGATTCAAAATTTTACGCCAGCACGGAGACGGTTGCGGTGCGGCAGCTGCTGGACGAGCGGATTGAAACCACCACGTACAACACCTGGACCCAGGCCGACATCGACCGCTTGCTGACCAAGCTGGCCGAAGTGGAAAGCAAGGTCACCTCGGCCGCCGAGGTGGCTTGGGCGGTGGCCATGCGCAAGGAGCTGTCGGAAGGAGCGATCGCGGACGGCAAGACCACCCAATTCACCGGGGTTACGGAGCGGTTCTATGAACAGCATGATCGGAACCGCCCGCTGGCCTGGCGGCAGATCACCACCGATCCCACGGGTGTCACGGAATCGCACGTGACGGTCACCTACATGGGTCCCAAGGACAACAAGCTGTCGAACTATCTGGAAGAGGGCGTCCGAAAATCCAACCTGATCACCCAGGACGATTACGAACATTACCAGGCCTGGCTGGCCCAGGTGACCGCGGAAGGGACTTTGAGCGCCGAGCAGTTGACGGCGCTGAAGGCCGCCATGGACCCCATCAAGCCGGGGCAGACGACTGAGACCTTCTTCACCACGGAGCGGACGTATTTCGATTACACCAAGGACGGCGACCCGCTGCATTTCAAGGAACGGAGGGTTTCGTCCGATTCTTCGGTGGTGACCGAGACCGACTCCACGCTGGTCTACGATGAGCAGCGGCGGGTGGTTCGGCAGACGGATGTCCGCACCGAGAACGGCGCCTACACCTCCAAGGATATGGAAGCTTTTTGGGCGATGGTACTGGAGGCGGAGCGCAAGGGGATCGATGCCGTGGTTGCCGAAGCGGAGTTCGCCGGGGATCTGCGCCGGAAGCTGGAGACCGGAGAGCTCTCCGCCGGGTCGGCCTTCAGCCGGACGGTCGGGGTGGTGCGCGAGAGTTTCTTGTACAACGAAATGCTTCAGCCGGTGGAGTGGCTTCAAACCACGACGACCGGCGGCACGAAACTGGTCGAGCATTATTTTGCCTATCACAACGACGCGCAGGGACGGAACCTGGATCTGCTGATCTTATCCGATGAGGAGACCGTCTACACCGCTGAGGATCAGGAACAGCTGCGCCGGGAAGCGCGGGCGATTCTGAACGCATCGGATTCTAATGACGCGGACCGAGAAGCGGCCCGCGAGCTGCTCCGCCAGCTGAACAGCGGAGATTTTCCAGCCGTCTTCCGGCGGTCGAGCGTCCGCTACCGCGGCGAGATCGTTTACAACGCGGCCGGGCTACCGATCCAGTACACCGAATATTCCACCTCCAACGCGGACCAGCTCCTGACCGTGACCGAAGCTCAAGGCCTTCAGTACGACACCAATGGACGGGAGCTTTCCGGTCTTCGGATCACCCATCGGACGGGAGTCGGCACGCGGACGGTTTACCGGCTTCCGGACGGGGCGGAGCTGACTCCTTCCATGCTGGAGCAGATGCTGAGGACCCATTCCAGCAGCGGTGACCGGGCGACTCTTCAGGAGTTGATCGATGCCGGCTTGATCCGAGCTGTCGGCGCTCAGGACAACCCGTTGACCGAAGAGCAGATTGAACAGATCCTGCGCGAGAATCCGATGACGACGGACGGCGAACCGCGGCCCATGACGCTGCAGGAAGCGATGACGGCGAACTTGCTGGTCCTCTCCGGCTCCGGCGGCGTCTTGCTGGACGAGGCGGCGGTTGTCCAACTGCTCCGAGAGCAGTCCGTTGCTCCGAACATCGCGACGCTGGAAGAGATGATCGCGCTCGGGCTCATTCAAGCCGACAGCCAGGTTCCGTTCATGCTGGATCAGAGAACCATCTCGTACCGGCATGAGACGGTTTATGACAGCATGGGCCGCATCGTCTCGGTGGTGGAAAACAGCGTCGATCCGTCCAGCGGCCTCCAGACGACGACCCGCTCTTACGGAACCACGTACGACTCCGAAGGAAGGCAATTTTCTTCTTTGACGGAGAGCCGACAGTACGGCAGAACCATCCGGACCGGGCTTTTCTTTACCGGAACGGAGAACGAGCTCGATCCGATCGAGCTCCATACGGAGATCGAGCAGAACGGCCTTTCACTGAGCCAATTGATCGAGCAGGGCGTGATCGAGCGCCGCGAGGTCGACACGGAACTGGATCAGACCACCTTCAGCTACCGCCAGCAGACCCGCTATTACGATTCCAACCAGGTGGAGGGTTTCACCGACATCGTCAACACGCTGGGTTTCGGCAGCGATAACATCACGGAGCGGCAGGCGGCCTCGCTGATCCGCTTCAACGACGCGGGCCAGCAGGTGAGCCAGCTGCTGGTGAGCACCCGCATCGGCACGGACACGCGCACGGTCCACAAATTTGACGGTCGGGACCTCACCTATCTGGATGAGGAGTTCCAGGAAGCGCTTCATGAAGCCGGCGGCATGAAGCAGCTGATGCGCAGCGGCCGGATTACCGTGGAACATAGGCCGACCGTGGTCAATACCCGGACCTCCACATTCCGCAGCCACGTGGAGTACGACCGGTCCACCGGTTTCCTCAAAAACCAGGCTGACTTCTCCAGCGGAGACCTTAACCACGGCGTCAATCGGGC
>CAZKNC010000002.1:0-17828 GCA_964553935.1 uncultured Planctomycetia bacterium
GGCGGGGCATACCGGTTGTCGTAGGCGATTTTTCCGATCGTCTGGACCGATCCCAGATCCAGCTTCAGCCAATCTCCGCCTCCGTCGGAGTTTCCGCCGATCCAGCCGTCGGCGGTATCCCCATACTGCCCGTCGGTCGCTCCCCGGGGATCGAAGGTTAAGTAATGCGAGGAAGAGCTGCCCGAGGCGCTGCGGGCCAGGTTTTCTCCGTACAATCGGCTCCACTCGCGGCGGGACTCGGTGATTTCCGTCACGCGGCCCTGGGCATCCTTCTGGATCCGGAAATCCCGGCCGGCGTCCGGCGTCGTGTCGCTGTTGGGCAGTTCCAGCACGTGCAGACTGTTGTCGTCAAAAGAGAACAGCGTCTCGATCCGATACCCCTCTCGAGGAGACAACCGCTGGGCCCACGCCGGATCCAGGAGAGAGTTCGGCAGAGACCCCGCGGCCGTCTCGGCGGTTCCCATCAGCCCGAACGCTCCCATCTGCTCAAAGGTCAGAGAAAGAGGCATATCCTCCGCGCCGATCACTCGGGTGGTCTGCTCATCGTACAGGATCCGCTGGCCAGACCGGCTGACGCTGGTGACCGTGAGCGGCCGGTCCAGGATTTCCTGAACCGCTCCGCTCCACTGTGCCATCTCCGCTGAGTTCGGCTGGCGGCCATATCCATCCAGATAAACGGCCCGCGTCGACTCCCCGACGCGGCCGCCGGCCGCCGCGTATTCGGCGGATTCGCGCGCATTCGTCCCGGTCACCGCGAGGGCGTCGGAAAAGGCCCTCGCGCGGGCCGGGGTGATCTCCGCCTCTTTCTGACCTCTCTGAGCGATCAGCGCGGCCCGTGCCGACACCAGCGTGGAGTAGACGCCCTGCTCGGCCTGCAGATCCTGCTGTTTGGCCTGTTTCTGAGCCAGCAGCGGCTGAGCCGCCGGAATCCGGCTGGGATCTTCCGGCCTCAAGCGAACCTGCCGGATCTCAATGTTGGCGTCGCCCTGTCCGCCATCCCAGCTGTGGTTGATCCAGACCAGCTTTACCGTGTGCTGACCTGCCGTGAGTCCCGCCAGCAGGAAATCGCCGAACCGCGTTTCCGTATCCGAAGCGGCGATGGAGAGGGTTCCGGCCTTGGTGCCGCTGCCATCCAGATAAACGTCCACCTGGAACGCCGAGTAGCCGGCCGGCAAGTGCTGGCCCGCCCCCGCGTTGTGGTTGATGGCGCCTACCCTCAGCACGTAATTGCCCGATTCGGAGACATCGATTGAATAGGTCAGCCACTCGTTCTGCACGTAGCTGTGAACGGAACCTTCCGGGCCCTCGGTCCATTTGGAGGATTTCCCCGTGCGGGCCAGGTTCTGCCCGCTTTCCCCGACCACCTGGGCCAGCTGCTGATCAATCGCTTCCACCTCATGTCTGAGATTGGCGACCCTGCCGTCCGCGATGGGGATCTCCGCGTCCTTCAGGGCGATCTGCTGATCGAGCGGCGGCAGTTGAGCGCGAATCGCCTGCTCGGCCTGGTCCATCCGCGCGTTAAGGTTGCGCGTCCAGACCCAAAACTCGACTTCTGTCGGATCCCTGCCGAAGACCCGCTGAAACGACCGGGTGAGCGCGTGGAGCTGGCCGGGTTCACCGCTGCGGTATTCGTCGGTCGAGGCCAGCGCGGCGCGGACATCCGACAACTCGGCTCCCCGGTCCGTGATCGAATTAAGATGGCTGTTCAGCTCCAGCGCGGTCGGGTCGCGGCCCAGCATCTCCCGGAAGATTTTTTTGACTTCTTCGTGCAGGAAAGTCTGCACGTGATCCAGACCCAGCACGCTTCCCCGCTCCAGATAGCCGGCGCGGGCCCCGTCGATACTGTTCATGAGCAGAAGATTCCGCCGCTCCTCGTTGAGGGGCGCCCATTCCGGAGTCCGGTTGAAGAAAGCGCGGGTCATGTCGGTGCTGGTCCACTGGTTCGACTGGTACAGATCCACGGCGCCGTCGTTGTTCAAATCCACCAGCTGGGTTCCGGAGGAGTATCCGTTGATGGAGAACCGGGCTTCCTGCGTAAAGTGTCCCAGAGCCGCCGCTCCCAGCCAATGGCCGTAATCGCGCGCCCAGCCGGAACCGGTATTGATGTAGATCCGTGTGGCATCCCGGCCGTACCAATGGAGCGACTGGACCAGATCGATCTTCCCGTCGCTGTCGATGTCGACAAATCGGCTGCCGCCGTCCAGGCCGTCAATGGCGAACCGCGCGACGTCGTTAAACAGCTCCTGACCGGGATCGATCGGCAGCAGCCACCGGTCGTCCCGCACGAACCCGGACCCCGTGTTGATGAACGCCCGCTGGGTGGTGAGCCCACTCGTGTGGATCGATTGGAACAGGTCCAAACGGCCGTCGCCGTTCAAGTCGGCGAATCGGGTTCCTCCATCCTGCCCATTCTGGCTGAAGATGGGAGCCCTCAGCCACAAAGCGGTGATGCCGTCTTCCGCCGGGGGAATCCACGCGTCGTTCCGAACGAACCCGGAGCCGGTATTGATCCAGGCCCGCTGTAGATCGATCGACCCCCAGCGCAGCAGCTGAAGCAGATCCTGACGGCCGTCGCCGTTCAAGTCCACCCAGCGGGATCCCGCGTCCTTCATCCCGTTGATGGAGAAGCGGCCTGCCGAGGTGTTGAACTGCCCTTCCTCCTGGATCTCAAACCGGGTGTCCCGTGACCAACCGGACCCGGTGTTGATCCAGGCCCGCGCGAACGAGTGGCTGTCGTGCGTGAACGACTGGTAAAGATCCATCCGGCCATCGCCGTTGATATCCACAAATCGGGTGCCGCCGTTCTCGTTGTCGACCACAAACCGGCCGGCTAGGATATTCAGCACTCCCGCTTCTTCCAATTCCCAGCGGCTGTCTCGTGACCAGCCGGCCCCCGTGTTGATCCAAGCCCGAACGAGCGTGTTCCCGTTTCGGTACATTGACTGGTACAGGTCCATCCGGCCGTCGCCGTTCAAATCGACGAACCGCGTCCCAAGATCCACGCCGTTGACGGAGAAGCGAGCGGTGTAGACGGCCAGCGGCCCTGTTTCCTCCATCTCCCATCGGCTGTCCCGCGCGAACCCGGAACCGGTGTTGATCCAAGCCCGCGTGATCTGGCGCCCGTCCCAGTACAGGGCTTGGTACAGATCCATGCGCCCATCGCCGTTCAGATCCACGAGCCGGGTGCCACCGTCGGAGGAACCGATGTTGAACCGCCCCTCCAAACTGACCGGCACAGAGGTGTCCCGCGGAAAGCGCCATTCGTCCTTCCGGCTGAAGCGGTCCGCCAAGGCGTTGTCGATCTGCGCGATGCGGGCCGTGCGCGCCGCGACGGCGGAGCGAATCTGCTCAAGAATGGGCGCGGCCTGTTCGACGGGAATCCGCAGTCCGCGCGCCATCGCCGTCGGGAGGTCCTCGACCAGGATCTCTCCGTCGACCACGCGTTCGGTCCAGCCGCCGATCTCCTGGGGCGTGTGCGGCACGGTGGGCAGAAGCGCGTTAAGAATCCGGCTCACTTCCCCGGAAACGAACTCCCGGTACTGCGGGGTCTCCCGGAACATCCGCTCGAGTTCCGCCCAATGGTTCGGCTGTTCGAAGAAACCGAACGTCCGAGAACCGGTAATGGTTTTCTCCGGCTTCCAGATGTAGGGATGCAGATCGAATTTCCGGTACTGGTTTTCGGTCCAGGCATGGGTGATGTCGCCGGGGAAATCCCAGTTGATGGAGACCGCGCTCACCCGGCCGTCGTAGAATCGATCCATTTCGCCCGGCTGGAGCGTGTCTCCGATGCTTTCGCTCCCCGTAGAAACCTGAAGCGAGGTGAACCGCTCCCCCTTGTTCGGTTCAATGACGCCGTTCTGATCAAAGTCGTACTCCACCGCCAGCGTCGGCGTTCCATCGGCGCGGGACTTCAGCGGATCCCGCATCAGCGTCGGTAAACCGGTGGCCGGATCGTACACCGTCTCGGTGGCGCGGGCGGAGATCTGCCGGGATCCTCCGATGCTGACGCTGTGGGTCTGGCTCATCGTCAGCGGGGTCTTCACCCGGTTGGCGATGACCGCGTAGTCGTTCCGGATCACCGTTTCCGAGAAGCCGTAATTGCCGCCCTCGAGCCCGGCCAGCATCCAGGAAGGAAGCTCCTGCGCCAGACTGACCGAGGCGGCGTTGGGCGCGGTGAACCGTTCGTGCTTCTTCGGGTCGGCATCGATCACGCCGTCGCCGTTCAGGTCCAGTTCCACGGTCAGGGTGTAAGGAACTTCCTGCCCGGCGGCGTTCAAGTCCGTACTAAAGGCACCCGTCAGATGCGTGAGCTTGCCCGGGTCGGTCGTGTTGTAGGTGTAGCGGATGAACCCGGTGGATCGGCTTCTCTGCCCGTCCGCCAGGAGGCCCGCGGCCGTGGTGGTCACCCGCACAGGCAGGGGGCGACCGCGGACCTGGATGTAATCGGTCTGGCTGATCGTCGCGTTCACCGAAGCCGACAATCCCAGCGCGTCGGTCCAGACAATGAGCGTGCCGCCCGCCTGCTCGTGCGGGTCATTCATGTCGCCGTCGCCGTTCAAATCCTGCGCGAGGGTCGGAGTGGAGAGGATCGGAGACGTGTTCAGGATGCTGTTCCGGTCGAAATCGAATCCGAGGATCGCTTCGCTCATGTCCGGCAGGCCGGCAAGCTGGGATGTATCCAGCGAAACCGGCAAATCATCCACGCCGATGACGTGGTTGGCCGCGTCAAACGTGTACCGCAGGCGGCCCAGCGTGTAGTTGGTCACAAAATCGACGCCGGTTGAGATGGAGAACGACTGGGTTTGCCGGGCCAGCGGCCGGTTGTGCTGGATCGCCCACTCTTCTGTGGTCACCACGGTCTTGGTGATGCCGTCGGTCATATCCTTGGACACCGTCACGGCACCCATCCCTTCGTGCGTCACCGTCTGGCCGCCGATGCCCAGCGAAACCGTGACCGCCTCTTCCCGAATTTCTTTCAGATAGGTGGGGGCCGTCCGGCCGGTCAGCGGATCCACCGGAGCTTCGGGAGCAGCTTCACCCTCTTCGGTGTGCTCGAACAAGACCGAATGGACCGTAGCGCTTTCCGAAGCATCGATTCCATGGAAATGGCTTTCGGTCCGGGAACCTTTGGTGAGGGCCTTGCCGCGCTGGATCTCATGCCGGGAACCGGAATTCAGCGTGGTCGTGTTGCCGAACGCGTCTCTGCTGATGGAAAGCGCTCCCTTCCAGCGCATGGCATGGCCAAACGCCGAAAGATCATGCTGCTGCTCCTCGATCACCTGGCGGAGCAAACCTTTGGCCAGGTGGACGCCGTCCCAATCCCGGTAGCGTTCTCGATCCGATGAATCGACACCCGCCAACAGAGCCGGATCAAATGTCTCGCCGTTGATGTAGCGGTAGGTGAGGACGTTTTGGCTGACCGTGATTCCTCCATCGAATTCCCTGCTGAAGGTTCGGGTCCGGCCTTCCTCCACCACCGCTCGGTTGGCGATCACCCCGAATTGGCTCCGGGTGACGGTATACGTCACATTGTCATCGGCGTTGCCGGAGATGCCGTCGAACGAATCGATGCTGACGATCAGCGTGGCCGCCATCTGGGTGTCGTTGGCCGCGTTGTCGTTCAAGTCGAACAGGATCCCGCCCAGCAGATCCGCTTCCGACTGAGCCGGGGTTCCGTCCGGTTTCCGGAACAGGTCGGCCAGCGCCACCGAAATCTCCCGAGCGCCGGTCACGTGCGTGGTAATGGGATGGTGGTCGTAATCCACCTTCTGCAGGGTTCCCACCCGGCTGAAATCGAAGTTGAGCGCCAGCGACCGGGTCGTCACCACATCCTGCAGGGTCCGGTTGTGGGAAACCTGGTACTGGGTCTGAACCAGGTTCAGCGTCCGGGTGTCCATCGGGTCGACCGACCGGCTGTGGGCGCCGGCTTCGGCGGAAAAGGAAACGCCGCGGAACATCTCCGAGAATTTCTGAAGATCCTCGGGTCCGGCCAGTTCCGAAATCTGTGCCGCCGTCAGCGGCTGCTCCACGATCCCGGTGCCGTCGGTTCTCAAGTGCGTGGTTTCCGGATCGTAGCGGTAGGACAACGTGTTCAGCGTGAGGGTCCGGGTCAGATCGTACGACCGGCTTTCATTGCGAACCTCGGCTCCGGAGGCCAGCCCGCGGCCCTTGATGATTTCGAACGACGGCGTTCGGGTCACGTTGAAGCTCAAGGTGCCGAACGCGTCGATCGTGGCCGTGAGTGCCGCCGTCCTCGTGACGAGATCGCTCGCCGAATTGTTCCCGTCCAGATCCCACGGCCGGCCGGGAGTCAAAGCGCTTAAATTCGCTTCGTTCAGAGAAACCGGCGTTTCCCGGAACGCCTTGAGCAGACCCGCGTGCAGCCGACCGGTCACCGGATTGCGGTAATAAGCGGGCAGATCCGCCGTGAAGACCGTCTCCGTTCCGGAGGTGAAATCACTGGCGGTGGCGTTGATACTCACGGACAAGGAACGGTCAAACCCGAACGTCAAGGAAGCGGTGTTCACCGCCTGCGTCAGCGAGCGGTTGTTCTGGATCAAATAATCCGTCTGAATCAGACTGAAGGTCCGGCTGCCGGTGAAATCGGTCGTGAACCCGCGGGTCCCGGCCGGATGAAGCCCAAGGTCCGGGAACGCCCGAGCAAATTCGGTGGGGAACAGGATGGCCGAATTCACCACGGGCAATTCCCGAACCTCTTTGAGCAAGGCGGGGATCAAGGTGTTGCTGGATTCGTTCAGGTAGCGCCGGCGCACCGCCGGATCCACATGCGAAAGCTGTTGATCCAGATCGCTTGCGGTCTCGCCGGCCGTGTAGAAATACTGCAGGTGGTTTTCGGTGTCGGCCCGGGATCCGTCGAACATGAACCGGCTGGTCAATAGCGTGGAATCCTCGCTGAGCGGCCGGTTCTTGATCACGGTGTAATCGGTCCGCGTTCGGGTGACACTGGACGTGCCGAACCCATCCAGCGTGGCGCTCAAAGCGCCGATGCCGCTGACCGAATCGTTGGCGTCCCCGTCCCCGGTCAGGTCCCACAGGGATCCGGCGGCTGCCGTCAGAACCGATTCCGAAAGCGTAACCGGCTGATCTTCCGGCTCGAAGACGGTCATCAGGCGGGTGGTCTGCGCGTTGTAATCGTATCCCAACCGGCTGATGGAAGCCGTGGTGCTCTGGTCGAAGGAGGTCGCCAGCGAGCGGTTCGTCACCCGGTCGGCCAGCGGCCGGTTCTTGATCACGGTGTAAACCGTCTGCACCAATCCCAGCGTCAAACTGCCGAAGAGATCCCGGGTGACACTGCGCGCGCCTGTCGCGGCGGAGGGACTACCCAGTTCCGGGAACACCTGCCAGAACAGAGAATCCCGGTCCTGCAGTGCCGCCGATCGAAGGCCGTTGAGCTCCGCCGTTCGCCCCGTTACAAACGCCGATTCCAGCCCAGCGCGGTACGCGCTGGAGCCGACCCGGGCGATTTCCGCGTCTAAACCGGTGATCGCCGCGTTGACACCCGCGATGGAATCATTGAGCCCATCGATCGCCTGCTGAATCGGCGCGAGAATTTGCCCAACAGCTGTCAGAGAATTTTGAAGAGGCGTGATCAGCCCCTGGATCCGGGTCCGATCGGCCTGCAGGGGCGCCGCCTGGGTTTGAGCCGCCGTCCGATCGCTCTGCGCCTGGGAGATCGCGGCGTTCAGCGCGTTGATCTGAGCGTTTTTCTCATCCCGCCGAGCCGTCCGATCGCCCAGCGTGGATCCGGCGGCGGTCACCTGCTGGATCCGGTCGTTGAGCGAGACGAGGGTCGCCGCTCGGCTCTGCTCCAGCCCTTCCAGATGGCCGACCCGGCGAAGTCGCATTTGGCGGATCTCAACGTTGGCGTCTCCCTGCCGCGCGGGATCGAACGCGTCGTTCTTCCAGCGGATGTAGATCGTATGCCGGCCCTGGCTCAGCCGCCCCAGACTCACGGCCCCTTTTTGGACCGTGGAGTCGCTGGCGAGAACACCGAAGTTGTCGGCGACCTTGTTGCCGAAGTGATCCACGTGGATATCGAACTGGAACGAACCATATCCCTCCGGCAGATGCCAGCCGCTGCGGCCCAGCACTTCCCGCGCGTTGGCGTTGTTGACCGCGGACAGTTCCAGCGAATAATCATCGGTCCGGGTGATATTCACCTCGTAGGCCACCCACAGCCAGGGCACCAGCGCGTAGAAACCGCCTCCCGCATTCTGGTTCCGGAACCAGCCGCCGCTGTTGCTGGTGGGCGTGTTGAACGTGGTCCAGACTTCATCCCGGATCTGGCGATCCAGCTCCGCCAGTTCGTTGCTGAAGGTCTGAATCTGCCCCTGGAGAGTGGCGATCGATCCCCGCAGGCCGCTGATTTCGTTTTCCAGCGCGTCCCGTTCCCCGATCAGCCGGTCCCGGTTGGTTGTATCGGTCTGGATCTGCTGGGTCAGCTTGGCGATCCGCTGTTCGATCGGAATGAGCAAACCGTTCACTCCGTTCAGTTCGTTCTGGCGGGCGTTCAAATCGGCCTGCAGCTGCTGCCTCTGCGCGATCAGCGGGTTTGCATCGGCGAGCCGGGCATCCCGCTGGAGAAGAAGTCCATTCCGTTCGCTGAGTTTCTGAGCCCGCTGGGCCTGCAGGACGGCCAACTCTGCTTGAATTTGTCCGGCCGCCGAATTTCGAGCCGCCGCGAACGCCGCCCGCTGGGCGAACCATCCGTCGATCCAGGCGATCCGGATCTCCAACTGCCTGCGCCGGCCGCCCGCGAACCCGGGGAATTCCAACCCCGCCGGCAGGGCCTGCAGTTCCTGCGCCAGGAGATCCCGCTCGGACTGCAGCTCCTGAGCCCGGCTGTCCGAATCGGCCGAGAACGCGGCGTACAGAATCAGGAAGTCCAGCCCCCCGTCGATGCCGGCCAGCTGGACCTGCTCCTGAGACCGGGTCAGACCCGGCCAGCCGTTCACGACCCCTTCCGTGACTCCGATCAAATGGGTGGTGATTGGATTGTAGTTATACGACAGCAGGTTCTGGGAGAACGTCTCGGCCCCGTCCACCGCCTGGCTGCGGGTCGCGGTAAAGACCCGGCTCGCCAGCGCCCGGTTATGGGCAAGGACCGGATTCAGATATTCATTCTGAGTCAGGTTGAACGTGACCGCACCGAAAATATCCAGCGTCGCCGAGAGTGTGCCCATCTCGCTGAAGGTGTCTCCAGTCCGGCCGTTGCCGTCCAGATCCAGAGGAACCGGCGATCCGGCCAGTGCCTGGAGCTCCGCTTCCGAAAGCGTGCTGGTCCGATCCGCGGCGGTCTGCAGATGGGTGGTGGCCGGGTCATACGCGTAGCTCATGCCGCCCACCGTGATCGTCCGGGCCTGGTCAAAAGCAGTCTGGATCGAGCGGGTTGTCGTCTGATCCACCAGCGCGCGGCCCCGCAAAACCGTGTAATGGTTGGCCGTGGCCGTCCGGATCCGCGTCCCGATGAAAAGGTCGTTGGTTCGGACCAGCGTGGCCGCGATCATGGAATCAGCTTGGTCGCCGTCCCCGTTGAAATCGAACGGCTGAAGGCCGGGCAGATCCGGCTGGGCATCCGCTTCGGTGAAACCGAAGAAGTCGGCCAAGCTCACCTCCAGTTCCCGCGTCTCCCTCAAAATCGTGTCGTCACGGTACTCGTTGCGGACTTTCTGCAGGGAGGCCGTCACGTTTTCGTCAAAGGTCTTGCCCACCGACTGGGCCAGCACGGTCTCGGCGAGCGCCCGATTGAAGGAAACCAGGTAGCTGGTCCGGTTAAGCGCGTATGTGACCGATCCGAAGAAATCGGCCGTCCGGCTGGCATTGCCGGGGTCCGTGACCGCCCCGCCTCCCAGCGCGAATTCTGAAATCAACGAACCAATGTCGGTAAAGATCGACGCCAGAGGAACCGATCCTTCCCGAGCTTCCTTCATGAACCCGGCGTACAGACGGCCGGTCTGGGCATTCAGCAGGCGGGCGCGCGTGGCGTCGGAAACCATCGGAAGCGAAAGGTCCGTCTCCAAACCGGTCGTGTACGCGTAGCTCACCCGGCTCTCGCCCGTCGTCACGGCCAGATCGAAACTATACGTCTTGGTCCGAGTGGTCACGTCATTGGCCAGGGACCGCCCCGCGACGATTACGTAAGTCGACCGGGCCGCGCTGAATGTCGCGGTCCCGAAGGCGTCATCCACGCGGCTTAAGGCCGCCGCGATCCGATTGTCGGCCGCGTCACCATCGCCGTTGAAGTCAAACGCCGCGTCCTGCGGCAGAGCGGGATTCACGTCCGATTCGCGGAAACCGAACAGCGGCTGCAGGTCGACGTTCTGCTCGATGACCGACTTGAGCAGTCCTGCCCAGGCCGTCCCGGTGGAGGCGTTCAGGTAGGTCCCCACGAAATCCGAATGGATCCGGCTCTGGATCGGGTCGCGCAGATCCGCTTCGGTTTCCATGCCGTCGGTGTAGAAATATTTCAGCACACTGGCCGCGATAGTGACGCCGCCGTCGAATCCGAAGGCAATGCTCCGGCTGGAAGCCAGATCGACCAGAAGGCGGTTGTGCTCCGGCGTGTAGGTGTTCACCGTGGCGATCCGGTTCACGTTGCCCAGCGTGTCGGTGGTCATCGAAAGGGTGGCTGCCGCCTGCGTGTCGATCGGGGAACCGTTCCCGTCGAAATCGAAATGGAGCCCCGCTTCGTCGTTGCCGGCGCCGAATAGAGCCGCCAGCGAAACCGGAAGCTCCTGCCCGCCGATCAGATGCGTCGTGGCCGGATCGTACTGGTACTGCAGGGCCTGCAGACTAACGGTTCGGCCGCCGTCGAAGATCTGGGTCAGTCCCCTTGTTGCGGTTTCGCCGGCCAGCGCCCGTCCTCTCAGGATCCGGTAGGTTGTCTGAGGCGCGCTGAAGATCCGGGTGCCCAGGATGTCGTCGGAACGGCTGATCACGCCGGGCAGATTGAGATCCGTGGAAGAAAGCACCCCGTCGCCGTTGAAGTCGAATCCGAGTACGAATTCGGTGTTTCCCGCCCCGAAAACCGCTGCCATCGAAGAAGAAAGTTCCCGGACCTCTTTGAGCAGCGCGGCATACGCCCGGCCGGTCTGCGGATTGATGTAGATCGCGCGGTCCGCCGGATCCACCTGCGTCAGTCCATCGGCCGTTTCAGTTCCATCGGTGTAATCGTACACCAGCAGTCCGTGACTGCGGCTCACGGTGCCGTCGAACGCGGCGCCGTGCGTCGTCGTTTCCGCCCGGCTCACGACAAACCGGTTCTGCAGCACCTTGTATTGGTTGGAAACGAACGCGTCGGTCCGGCCGCCGAAGACATCGATGCTCAGCGTCACCACGCCCGCTCCGCTGACGGGTGCTACTCCGGCCGCACCCAGCAGGCCCCAATCGGCCTGGACGTTCCGCTCCGTCAGGGAAACGCCCAATCCCTTGAACAAATTCCCCGTTTCCGAATTCAGGTAGAGCGCCCGGCTCCGCGGATCGACGTTCTGGTACGCGGCTCCGAGCGCGGCCCATTCCGCGTCACTGATCTGGTCGTCATCGTTGGTATCCACCCGCTGGCCGCGCGTGTATTCGTAGCCGGTTTCGGAGCGGCTCAACTGCCGCGTCCCATCAAAAACGCGGCTGAAGGTCCGCGCGGAGCTGGTGGCCGTGAACGGCCGGTTGATCAGGATGACATAGGTCAGATCCGTGGTGGTGGCGCTCACCGTGTCGAACGCATCTCGACTGATCGTCAGCGACCCCGAAGCCGTGAACAGTCCGGTCGCCTCGATCGAGCCGTCCTGGTCGAAGTCGGCGCCCAGCACCGCCTCGGTGATTCCTAACAGCGCCTCGGCGTCCACCGAGACCGGCCGGCTCGCCGCCGATTTCAGCAGACCCTGGTATACCCGGCCCTCCTCCGGATGAATTAAGGAAGGCAGGATCGCTCCGTCCGACCCCACCAGATCGGTCCCCGCCAGATCGGCGGCGGTTTCCGTTCCGTCGGTAAAGCGGTAAAACGTGCTGGACCGGTTCAAACTGCGGCCCCCATCGAAACTGAGAACCCTCTGCGTGGTGTCGGCCTGCTCCACCAGAAGCCGGCCGTTCACGAGCCGATAGGAGTTGGTGGTCAGCACCAGCGTCTGCGTGCCAAACAGGTCAACCGAACGGGCCGCCGTTCCAAGGAAGGAAGGAGGCGCCTCCAGCCAGGGGTCCTGGATCGCCTGAACTTGCGCGAGTTCGGCCGCTCCCCGGTCCTGCGCCTGAATCAGCAGTCCCTCCCGAATCCGAAGAACGCCGGCGGGATCCAGGAACAGATAGCGATCCTGGACCTTGAACTTCCCGTTGGCTTTCTTTTCCAGCAGGTTCGTCCGGAACAGCGCCTGCACCACCGGATTCGTGTCGCCGGAATCCAGATCATCCAGCGGAATCGATGTGATGGGGATGGCCAGCTCGGCCGGATCGTTCTGCCCCGAGGAGTAGCCGTACACCACGGTTCCGTTCGACCGGCTGACCAATCCGTCCAGACCGGTGGAGGTGCTGGTGGTCGTCACTCGGTGGATCCGGGCCTGCAGGTGCCGGATTAAAAATTCCTGCGCCACCTGGTTGACCGTGATCCCCCCGAACAGATCCTCACTGCGGGTCACACTGCCGTCCGAAACCGCCGACTTCAGCAGGCCCCGTAAAATCCGGCCGGTCGTCGGATCGATGAACTCGGCCCGGATTCGCAATTCCCCCGGGCGGGCTGGATCCGGTTCGACGTAATCGGTCAGCGTCAGTTCTGTCGCCTGTTCATTCCCTTGCGTGTACCGATAGACCAGCCGGTTGTCGGAAACGTTCCGCGTGCCGTCCGCGCCCCGGCTCTCGGTGTGCTGAAGGTTTTCCGCGATCCGGGCCTGGTTGTGAACGATCGTGAATTTCTGCTCGAGCGTTCCGGTTACCTGCGTGCCGAACAGATCCACCTCGTCGGTCGTTCCGCTGGCGGTCGTCCGCACCAGCAGGCCGGCGAAGTCCAGCTTTCCGTCCGGTCCGTCCTGCGGCAGGCCGGTCGAATCGTTGTGCTGGGCATCGAAGAACAGCTCCCGGAACTGCCAAGTGCCGTTTGCCGGATTTTGAGTGACCAGGTCCAGGTCGTCATTCCGGTCGGGATCGATCGCCGCGAGCTGATCCGCCGTGTAATGGGACGCCGCGCGGGTCGGATCGCTGTATTCGAACAGCTGGGTCAGCCGCTGGCGGGAAACGGTTCCGTCGGCGGTCCGGCTCCTGGACTGCGTGACCGTTCGGGCCGCGCGCGGCAGGATCCGGGCCAGGACCGTCCACTCTTCCGTGTGGGTCAAGGAGACCGAGCGGGTTCCGTAGATGTCCTCCGAGATCGTGTAGCCGCCCACGTGGGAAACCACGCCCGTGGCGTCGCCGTCCTCATCCACGTCAAATTTCCAGATCACCGGGTTGCCCCGGACGTCGACACCCAGCGTCTGGCGCTCTTCGATGGCGACCGGCGCGTCCTCGGCCGACGTGACCTGGAGGAACCCGTCCGCGCCCCGGCTATATTTAAAGATCGAACCCGACACAGATCGGCTCCTTGATCCTTCGAACCCGATGATCAGATTTTCCTGATGCTGGCGGGTCTCGCTCAAAAGACCGTCGATTTCATCAAACACGGAAATGGTCTGCGCGGTGATCGTCGAGCGGCTGCCGTCAATGGAACGGATCGTGTGGCTGTGCGTGTCCGAGAACGTGGTCTTGGCTTGGCCGTTGTAGACGCGGTAATCGCTGTGGGTCAGCGATTCCCGAATCTCCTGGAACGGCGTCACCGTCGTGCCGACGGTGCCCACTGGATTGGTTTCTAAAGGATCGTTCGGATCGATCTGTCCGTCATCGTTCCAATCAAACCCAGCAATGAGGGAGCGCTCTGATCCGCTCAGGAGCAGACCGCTGAAGATCCGACCGGTGCCGGGAACCCGCAGCTCCGCGCGGATGACGCGGCTGCCGGGCAGGCCGGTCGTGTAGTTGGTGAGAGGTCCGAGCTGTTCCGCGGTTTCCTGGCCGGTCGTGTAGGCGTAATCCACGATCCCGCGGCTGCGCACCCGGCTGGCGTCGATCTCAAGCCGCGCGGTGTCGCTGGCCACTGTCAGTGCTTTAGCCTGGTTGTGAATGA
Organism: uncultured Planctomycetia bacterium; assembly: GCA_964553935.1. Classification (GTDB taxonomy): domain Bacteria; phylum Omnitrophota; class Gorgyraeia; order 1-14-0-20-64-10; family 1-14-0-20-64-10; genus CAZKNC01. Next base: position 14,156 of record CAZKNC010000002.1, read on the forward strand.
TCTGATAGGTCGTCTGAGTGAGTCCCACCGTCTGAGTTCCGGTCACGTCCCGGCCGGTGGTGTACGCGCCGACAAGTACCGCGGCCTCTCCAGCATCGGCAGTATCGCCGTCGAAGTTCCAATCGATGCCCGGCACCACCTGCCCTTCCTCCACCTTCTTGAGCAGGCCGACCCACGTTCGTCCCTGGTCATTGAAATAGAGCAGCCGGTCGGAATCGCGCACCTGGGCCAGATCCGCCAGCGTCTCGGTGCCGTCGGTGTACCGGTACGTGAGATCCGAGATCGTCTGGGAACGGGACCCTTCCAAAGACATGGAGACCACCTCGTTGCGGGTGTGCGCCAGCAGAGGGTTGAACCGGCGAATCAGGAACTCCTGCTGAGGACTAGAGATCGATTCCGTGCCCATCGCGTCCCGGGACCGGGTCTGTCCGCTGGAGGCCAACCCTTTCAGCAAACCGCGGATGATCTTCTGCTGGCCCGGAGGCAGAGACTTCGTCGCCGGATCCACCAGCTCGTCCCGGATCAGGCCGCCCACCACATAATCGGTGTTCGTCAGATTCGCGGCGGTTTCGGTGCCGTCGGTGTAGGCGTAGCGCTGGATCGTCACCGCGCGGGTCAGCGTGGTGTCCACCGCTTCGCCTACCGTCTCACTGCGCTGTTCATCCACGCGGGCCGTGTTGTGAAGGATGCGGAAGGTTTGCGTGAGCGCGTTGGCCGGCCGGTCCGCTCCATCGGTCCAGACCCGGCCGCGCGTCACGTTGCCGAAAACGTCCCGCTCATAGATTCCTTCCGCTCCGGGCTGACCGTTGACCGCGAGACCTTCTCCTTCCGAATGGAGCAGAAGACCGATGAAGTTCAGCTTTCCATCGCCGTCGTAATCCAGGAAATCTTCGCGGAACCGCCACACGCCGGGAGCGGATTCCACCACCAGGTCCAGGTCATCGGCGCGCGGGTCGAGTGCGGCCAATTCCGCCGCCGTGTAGCCCTGGACACCTCTGCGGGCCGCGTCCCGGTCTGAGGAATACCAGAGATTACCCAGCACATCGCGGAACGACTGCCGGACCTTGCGAATACTGAGGCCCCCCTCGGTCGTCCGGTTCACGGTTTCCGACACCGCTTCCGCAACACGCGGCAGGGTCTTGGCCACGACCGCCCAGATATTCAGGGTGGTCGTCATCGCCACGTCTCCGAATGCGTTCCGGCTGACGGAGAGCGTTCCGTCGAAGGAGATCTTGTTCAAATTCCCGTTCCCGTCGGCATCCCAGCTGAAGGTCCGGTTCCCCCACTTCAGCAGTTCCACTTCGTCCAGCTCCACGTTCAAGTTCCTCGCAGAGGTGAGGACGAGCCTGCGGCGGCGCTCTTCGGGGGTCAGAGCCGGGTCGGTGTCATCGCCATAATCGAACTCCGTCGCGGAGGCGGTGACGCTCATCGTGCCGTCCGGGCTTTGCGTGCCGCTCGTCTGACGCTGATCAGTCTTATCCAGCCGGCCCCGGTCGTAATCGTACGTCGAGCTCGTCAGCGCCGTCACCTGCGTCCGGCTGCCGTCCACCGAGCTCACCGTCCGGGTGCGGGCTTCGGACACATCCGATTTCACCTGGCCGTTGTAGACCCGGTTGCCGGTGATCGTCAGCGTCTCGGTCAGCTCGCCGAACAGCGACCGGCCTACCCGGTAAGAGCCGCGAAGCCCCTGCTCTCCGGGCTCCAAAACTCCGTCATCGTCCCAATCGATGGAGCCGACCGCGTCCCGTTCCGAAGCGCTCAAAACACCGTTTCCATCCCGGTCGAAAACCGGCAGAAAACCGAGCACCTCGCTGTCTTCGATCTGGCCGTTCCCGTTCAAGTCGAACGAGTCCCGGGCCATCGCTTCCTCCACTCCCTTCAGAAGACCGCTGATGATCCGGCCGGTTGCCGGGTCGATCAGGTTCGCCCGGATCGGATCTACGACCGGATCGACGATCCGGTCGGCTCCGGCATCCAGATAGTTGGTCGCAGCGGCCAGCTCCGCGGCCGTTTCATTGCCGTGGGTGTATTGGAACCGGGTCAGCCCGCGGCCCAGCGTCCGGGTCCCGTCCAGGTTCTGCGTTTGAATGAAGGTCGCGGTCGTCCCGGTCTTGGCCTGATTGTGAATGATGATGTACGTCGTCAGCGCGCGGGAACGGCTCCGTTCGCCGGTCGCCGCCAGCGACAGCGTCCAGGTGCCGGGTCCGTCGATCTCCTCCAGCCCGGACCAGTTGAACAGATCCGGCATCCGGCCGCCGGCGGCCGGCAAATCCTCCGGAGCGTCGATCACGCCGTTGCCGTTGCGGTCGAACGCGGCCGGGATCGGCAGCTCCTTCACTTCCTTCATCAGCCCGACCCAGAGCCGTCCCTGATCGTTCACGTAAAACGCCAGATCCTCCCGGCGAACCTGCGGCATCAGCACCGCCAGAAGATCGATCTGCTGTTCCACTTCCGCGCGGTCGACTTGACCGTCGCCGTTCACGTCCGACAACTGAATTTCACTGCCTTCGGTATAAACGTAATCCTGGTGAGCGTGCGTGGTGGAGATGGTGCCGTCCACGCCGATGTTGACCGTGACCGTTTCCACATCCTCGAGGATCGGGCTGAACCGGCGGACTGTGAAGCTCTGGATCGGCTTGGAGATGGTTTCCGCGCCCATCGGATCGATCGACCGGTTCTCGCTCTCGGCCCGCATCGCTTTCAGGAGACCGGCCACAGCTCTCTGCTGATCCCGCGGCAGTCCGACCGTCTCCGGGTCCACCAGCTCGTCCCGGATGAAGCCGCCCACCACGTAGTCGGTGTTCGCCAAATCCGCCGCTTTCTCGGTGCCAGCGGTGTAGAAATAAGTCTGGCGGTTGTCGGCCTGAATCTCGGTCCCATCCAGACTCTCTCCCTGCGTGACCGTTCTCTGGAATTCCAGCCGGGGCGTATTGTTCAGAATCCGGAACTTCTGCGTGAGCGCGTCCGATGGAGCGTCGGCACCGGTCATCCAGACCTCGCCCCAGGTCAGATTGCCGAAGACATCCCGGTCCAGCACGCCCCGGGCAACCTGCTGAGGCGGCAGAGTGATGTTGTAATCCGAAGCGCGAATCTCTTCGCCGACGGCCTCGCTGTGCAGCAGCAGACCACGAAAATTCAACTTTCCATCCCGGTCGTAGTCCAGGAACCAATGCCGGAATCCATAGATCGGATTGTTGGCCGCGTCCCGGCCGATCACCACCACCAGGTCCAGATCTTCCTCTCCGGGGAACAGTTCCCCGAGCTCCTGCGCGGTTTTTCCTTGAAGCTCCGAATACCAGAGGTTCCCTTGCCCGTCCCGGAACAATTGCCGCACCTTGCGGACGCTCAAGCCCCCTTCCACGGAGCGGTTGACCGTTTCGGAGGCCGCCTCCGCGACGCGCGGCAGAGTCTTGGCCACCACCGCCCAAATGTTGGTCGTCTTCGTCAGTCCCACGTCGCCGAACGCGTTCCGGCTGACCGAGAGCGTCCCGTCAAAAGAAAGGGTGCTGAAACTGCCGTCCCCATCGGCGTCCCAGCCGATCGTCCGGCCTGCCCATGTGATCAGCTCCGACTCCGACAGAGAGACCGGCAGGTTGACCGGCGTCAGAAGAATCAGCCGATCCGGGTCGGAGGGATCGTCCTCGTAATCGAACCGGGTCCCCGACACCGTGAC
>CAZKNC010000002.1:17838-22982 GCA_964553935.1 uncultured Planctomycetia bacterium
TCCTTGCACCACCCCTCAATACTACAGCCCCTGCTGGTCGGCGGGATCGTCCTCGTAAGCGCGCCGGGTCCCCGCCACCGTGACGCTCATCGTGCCGTCTGGACTTTGCGTGGCGCTGGTCTGGTTCTGGTCCGATTTGTCCAACCGGCCCAGATCGTAGCTGTAATCGGTGGTCGTGGCCGCCAGTACGCGCGTGCGGGAACCGTCCACGGAGCTGATCGTCCGGGTGGAGGCGTCCACCCGCTGGGCCCGAACCTGCCCGTTGAACACCCGGTTGGCCGACACGGTCAGCGTCTCAGTCAGTTCCCCGAACAAGGAGCGGCCCACCCGGTAAAAGCCCGGCCGGTTCACGTCGTCGGCGGTCGATCCGTCATCCTCCCAGTCAAACCGGCCGATCACCTCTCCGGCTTCCACCATACCGTCGTTATCCAGGTCAAACGGCGCGCCTTCCACCGGTCCTTCGCCCACCGACTTCAACAGACCGCTGTAGAGCTTCCCTGTCTCCGGATTAATCAGATTGGCCCGAATCGGGTCCCCGGCGGGATCCGCCACCCCGTCCGGCCCCGCATCCAAGTAGTTCGTTAGCCGGGACAGAGCATCCTTGTCGGTCTCATTGCTGTTCGTGTAAGCGAACACCGAGACGCCGTAGCCGACCGTCCGGGTTCCATCCAAGTTCTGCGTCTGCGCCCAGTTTTGAGTTTGTTGGGTCTTGGCCTGATTGTGAATGATCGTGTAGGTCGTCAGTGAGCGGGATCGCGTTCGCTCGCCGGTCGCCGCCAACGACAAGGTCCAGGTACCGGGTCCGTCGATTGCTCCCAAATTGGACCATGCGAAAAAGTCCGGCATCCGGGCGCCCGGAACCGGCGCGGGAAGCTCCAATCCATCGGGCACGCCGTCGCCGTCCCCATCCTGATCGATCCGTCCGTTGCCGTTGCGGTCGAACGCGGCCGGCACCTCTGGCTCGGTCACCTCTTTCAGCAGGCCGATCCAGCTGTGATTGGTTCCGGCCGCGCGGTACGATTCCCGGTCTTCGGCCCGGACCTGCGTCAACGAAGCCGGATCCTCCGTCCCATCGGTGTAGCTGTAGATCATGCGGGAATGGCTCGTGGAGATCGTGCCGTCCACGCTTCGGACGACGTTGAGAATGTCGGCTTCATCAATCAGCGGGTTGCTCCGCAGAATCCGAAAAACCTGAGTCGGATTGGAGACGGTCTCGGTGCCCAGCGGATCGATGTTGTGGGTTTCTCCGGTGGAGGTAAGCCCTTTCAGCAGGCCGCGGAAAATACGGCCGGTCGCTGGATCGATGAATCCGGCTTTCAATTGTCCGTTCTGGTAGTAGTCGGTCCGGTTCAGCGCGGCGTCCGCGACTCCAAGCTGAACCGGCTCGGTGCCGGCGGTGTAATCATAGGTTTGGAGCGTGTCGGCCTCGATCCTCGTGCCGTCGGTGTTCCTGCCCACCAGCTGGGTGTTCTGAGTGGCCTGCCGCGCCGCGTTATGGATGACCGCGTAAGTGAGGGTCAGCATGGAATCGGAGAAGTTTCCGAAAACATCGGTGTCCCGACCGCTGCCGGTGCCCGTGGAGTTCTTCAACGCGCCGGCAAACCGGAATCGCCGGGTGCCGGCGGGGTCCACGAACGTCTGCCGGAGATCCCGGAAGGACAAAACCTGCAAAAGACCGGTCTGCGTCGTGATGAAATCCGTGCCAACCAGCTGGTCTTCCGTCTCGTCACCCTGCGTATAGGTGAAGTTCTGCGTTACGGTTTGACGGCTGTCGCTTCCTTCGACACTCAAACCCCGGGTGGTCGTCACGGTCGTGCCGGGCTTGAACAAACCGTTGACGAAAACGTACGTGGTGGCGGTCCGGGTCAGCCGGCGGGAACCAAAAGCATCCGTGGAAACGGCCAGCGAACCCGTGAAATGAATTTCCCCGTCCCGAACCCCATCGAAATCATCGAAGAAGTCAAACAGCCCCTGGCTCCACCCGAGCTCCTGCCGCGTGATCACCCGCTCCAGGTCGGTTCCGGAAACGACGCCCCAGCGCCGCTCGGTCCGGCCGTCCAGACGAACGTCCATGTCGCCGTAAACCGACCGGTAGCCGCTCCGGGACAAGCTCTTCGTGCCGTCGTGGCTGGTGGATTCGATCTCCTGCGTTTGGTCCACATCCAAAATCCGGCCATCCAATCGATATCGGGTGATGGTTTCCGTCTCGGTATGGCTGGCCAGATCGACCGGGCCGACGGTATCGCTGACGGTCTTCACCCGCGTGGCGCGGCCCTGGCCCAGGATCACGCGGTAATCGGTGGTAGTGGTCGTCTGCGTCGTGTCGCCGTATCCGTTGCGGGCAGTGGAATTGGCCCCTCCGTCCAGAACCTGGATCAGCAGCCCGGCCGTCATCCTGCCGGCAATCAATCGGCTGCGGAAAACGTTCTTCACGCGGAACAATCCGCCGCCGGCCGCTTCCGTGTAGTCGGTGCCAAGCACCAGCGGGTCGTTGGCCGCCAGGCCGTCCAAGGTCTCGTTGCCGGTTGAATAGCGGTTCAGCGTCCGCGCCCGGGAGAAGGTCTGCGTCGAATCGGGAGAAACCGACCGGCTGATATTGAGAATTTCCAGCGCCCGCGGCTGGCCCAGGACGATGCCGTACAGCGTCTGGCTGAGCGATGTGGTCCGCCCGCCGGCCAAGTCGATCGACTCGGTGTAAGCGCCCACCGGATTGATTTCCGGGGCCCCGTCCCCGTCCACGTCAAAGGAAGCGATGGAGCTCAGCTCTTCGGCTTCCTTGAGCAGGCCGATCACCAGCCGTCCCGTGAACAGATCCCGGAAATTGGCCTTGATCCTCAGCCGGCCGGCATGCGTGGGATCGGCTTCCACGAGGTCGGTGCGGCCCCAGGCGGAGAGCGGATCGATATCTTCCAGCGGCTCGGTTCCATCCGTGTAGCGGTTCCGGACTTTGGAGACCGTCGTGCCGAGCGTCCCGTCCAGATTCAGGAAGCGGGTTTCGGTCCGGGCTTCCGCCACCCGAATGAGTCCCGATCCCGGCAGAAGAGCGTACGTATTCTGAGTGATCGTCTGAGTCCGGTTGCCGTACGCGTCCACCGCGTCCGATACCGAACCCCGGAGAGTCGTGAGGACATCGGTCATTAGGTCGCGGAACTGGATCTCCTGGTCGCCGGCTCCGGTCTGCAGGGCGGAATCGTCGTATTCGTTGCGGACCTTGCCGTGGCTCCGGGAACGGGAGGTATCCACGCTCTGTCCAAAGGTGAAAGTCTCCGTCATCCGGACCCTCAGCTGTCCGGTCGAAGTGCCATCGGTCCGGCGCAGCACTTCATAAAGGTTGGAGGCCAGCGCCTGTGTCAGGTTGCCGAACACATCTGTCGTTTCCGTCACGGCACCGCGGAAGAACGCTTCTCCGGCCGGGTTCGTCCGGATACCCGGCACCGAGAGAACTTCCGCCGTCAGCGGAGTGACGGAAATCTCCTCCTCCTCGGCTCCCAACAGGATCGCGGTGCCCGCCTCATGGCGGTACACCAGAGAGCTGCGGGTCCGCGAGATGGAATTGTCCATATTCAGCGCGAGCGTCCGGGTCTCGGCGCGAGCAACCCTCAGCTGGCCGGTCGGCGTGCCGTCCGGGTTCGGAATGATGAGGTACATGTTGACCACCCGGCTTTGGGTTTTGTTTCCGAACGCGTCGATCGAGTCGGTCACCGTCCCAGCGAACGTGCCGGTCAGGCCGGTTTCCAAATCGACGACGTTGGTGATCGCCAGTTCCCGTGCGCCGGTCAGTTCGGCCTGCGCGTTGTAGCTGTACTGAAGATCGCTCCGGCTCACGGATCTGGAACCGTCCACGTTCCAAACGTTCGTGGTTGTGCGGGCGTGGTCCACCCTCAGCTGGCCCTGGATCACCGTGTAAAAGTTTTCCGTGATCGTTTCGGTCCGCTCCCCATAGGGCCCGATCGTGACGCTTAAGGTTCCCACGCCGGAGAAGATCCGGCCGTTTACCGTCCGCGATACCATCTGTTCAACGGCTCCGGATCCTATCAGCTTGGCCGTCATGGGATCATAGAAATATTTCAACTCCTGGATGGAGAACGTCTGGCTTCCATCCTGCCCGGTCGTCTGAGTCTCGGAGCGGACCACATCGGGACGAAGCTGACCGGTGGAGGCCGGCAGCTGCAGCGTGACAACGCCGGCCGGCCGCTGGACCGGCAGCTGCGTCTCGGTCCCTTGCGTCACCGACCGGCTGAACCGGAACGGATCCACCGCCGCCGTTTTGGAAACCGAATCGCCCCGCAGGACCCGGGCCTGAGCATCGTACTGATACGTAACCGTCGCCGGGGCGACCGCCGGCAGTGAACGATCAACTGGGAAGTTCCAGAGGGCGGCATCCAGCGTCTCATCTCCGGTTACAACTGAGCGGGAGCGGTCCGGATTATCCACAATCGTCCAGCTCCTTGTCAGCGCCACGCGCGCTTGGCCAGTCGTCCTAATTTTGTCCTCGTCGTACAGCTCCTCATTGATCGTCCGGGTTGTGCTGTAGTGGTAGGCGTCGATTCCCTTGGTCGCGGTATGGCCAATCGCGCTGATCAGCTTGGCGGTAATCAGGTCGTGCCTGTACTCCACTAAGGCACCCGGCTTGGCCGACAACTGCTCCATCGTGACGATCGCCGGATCCAGATCCAAGGACCGATCGCCATACGTCACCAGCCGGGAACCGTCGATTCCCTGCGAGATGGTCCAGGCCTCGCTTTGGGCAACGCGCGCCTGACCTGTGCCGAGAAGAATCGGATCGTTGTACATGTCCCTGTTGAAACTGGTGTATTGGTTGAATCCGAAACCGTCCTGTCCAGCGACGCGGGAACTGCCTTCCACCGAACGGATCTTCGCCGTGGTCGGATCGTAGTCACTCAAAACTACCGCTCCCTCGGTGCCCAAGGCCCGCACATCCGCAAGGGTCAAGTCCCCGATGCCATTGGGCCGTTGTCCGGCCACAGCCAAGAGCGCGTTCAAATCGATCAGATCCAATCCCTCACCCGCCGTCACCACGATGGAATCGTCCGCTCCCCGCGCCAAGGACCAGGTCGAGGCCTTCTTCACGCGGGCTTGACCGGTCGCCAGCAGCAAAGGCAGATCGTAGTCGTCGGTGGTCG
>CAZKNC010000003.1:0-22911 GCA_964553935.1 uncultured Planctomycetia bacterium
GAGGGAAGCTTGGACAAAGCTTTTTCATGCCGCTGGCGGTGAGTCCCATCTTAAGCTTTGCTTTGACCGCGGCGCTCTATCCGCTCTTTCGCTTCGTCCGTCTGCGCTTGAGGATCGAACGGCAGATGTGTCTGTGTGTGGGGGGTGCGGCACCCCAGCCAGTTGCGGTGCAGCCGGATGGCACCGTTGTGCTGCGCTCCACCGGCCTATCGCTTGAGCTCGGCCAGCTATCCGCCTGCATGGAGCGTTACCAAGGCTATGTCCTTGGCGTGGATTCACAGTGGGTGCTCGATCGCCTGCATTTTCTTTCAGCCGGAGCGGTCAGCTTTGCCCGCGGGTTGAATGATACGCCCAAAATCGTGGCACTCTTGCTCGCGGCCCGAGCCCTGCGCATTCCTCTGCCTGTCGGGCTGTTTGCAGTCGGCGTCCTGATGGCGGCGGGTGGACTGCTGAATGCCAAGCGGGTCGCCAGAACCATGAGCGAGCGAATCACAGCGATGAACCACGGCCAAGGCTTCACCGCCAATTTGGTCACCGCCGTCCTCGTGATGTTTGCCTCGCAGTGGGGGTTGCCGGTCTCCACCACGCATGTGTCCTGCGGATCCCTTTTTGGACTGGGTACCGTCAATCGATCGGCTCGCTGGAGCGTGGTTCGCAACATCCTCCTTTCGTGGTTGGTGACGTTGCCGCTGGCCGCTTTGTGTGCCGCCGGCATTTATCACTTCACGTCAGGAGGCCGATGATCCGGGACATTCCGATGCGGGGTAAAGCGATCTTGCCACAGCTGGCGCTGTGGGTTCTTCCGTTGCTCCTGGTAAGTGGGTGGGCATTTCAGAGTGTGCCTCACCCGAGGGAGATTGAACTCACCTACCTGGCGCGGCTGCCCCAGATCCCCAAGGATGTGAGAGAGATCGACGTATGGATTCCACTTGCCAAGACCCGGGCCGAGCAGCGGATCCTTCGGCGCGAAATCCAATCCCCCGTTCCGTATACCGTCGAGAAGGATCCTGAATACGGAAACGACATCCTTCATCTGATACTAAAACCAACCATGCCTCAGCCGGTTGAGATCGCCATCGACTACCACGCGCTGCTTTTAGGTTCTGATAGAGCCGCCGCCGATCCGCCGCCCACCTCCAAGGAGTTGCCCCGATATCTCCAGCCCCAGGGACTCCTTATCATCGATGACCAGATCTGCGCCAGGACGGAGCAAGCCGTTGCGGGCAAGGTCACATTATTGGCAAAGGCCCGTGGGATTTACGACTACGTCATTGGACACATGATGTATGACAAGACCACGCCGGGATACGGGCGTGGCGATACCGCCCGGGCCTGCCAGGTCGGCAAAGGCAACTGCACTGATTTCCACTCGCTGTTTATCTCCATGGCCCGGGCCGAGCGGATTCCCTCCCGTTTTAAGATCGGTTTCCTGATTCCATCGGAACCTTCCGGGAAGATCCCCGGTTACCACTGCTGGGCGGAATTCTATGCGGATGGAAAAGGTTGGGTGCCGCTGGACGCTTCCGAGGCGTGGAAACACCGGGATCGGGCCGACTATTACTTCGGGGCGCATGATCCGAGCCGTTTTCTCATCAGCATGGGTCGGGACATTCGACTCGTTCCCACCCCGAAGAATGGTCCGGCAAACATCCTTTTCTATCCCTACGTGGAGGTGGATGGGCAGCCCTTTCCCGGGGTGGAAACGGAATTCCGGTTTAAGGACTTGCGACAAGAAGCGGCAGCGGGTTTGCTGAGAACACCCATGGCCTGACCGCTCTCTGGGTGGATGTTTTTTGGGCAGTTGGGTTAAAGAAGAACGATTCAACAAAACAGAAGGAGGATACGATGAGAACAATGCGTGGAATTATGGTGGTTGTTGGGTTGATCATGGGATTGGGTGTTGCGCCGATGTCGGTATGGGCTGCCGAGCATGGGGGAACAGCGGTAGGTGGAGGCAAGGAACACGGAGGTACCGCTACCCCTGCAGAGGGGAGCCATGGAATGCATGAAGGGGATGAAGCAACCCTCCTGCGTGAAGCGGCATCAGCGTTGCGCAAGGGAGAGGCCCGTCCGGATCTCGCAATGAAACTGGAGCAGCTAGCCGCCGAGTAAGCAGCGGGGAAGCAGTAATCAACTGAAACCATAGTGGGGAGGCAGACGATGCGTAACCGAAAAGTAGTGTTGGGTGTCTTGGCGATCGGGTTGCTGGCTGCAATGGCCAATCTTTCCTGCAAAGGAAATCAGGAACACGGAGGCCAGACCACACCCAAAGAACATGGCGGAACCACCACCCCTCCCGCCAAGGAGCATGGCGGAACGGTTGCCAGATAAAAAATACACCGGATTTCTTGAGCAATAGGAGGAAATCGCGATGAAGCGATTTTGGGCTGTTTTTATGTTTTTGTTGGCGGTGTTTGGCTTACAATGCGCGCCAGTGTTCGCCGAGCCTTCGGCGGACCAATTGCGTGAAACGATCCGCACGTATATTCAAACACAAGAGAAAATGACGGGCGGTTTTACCATTCCGGACTCGCAGGAAAAGGGGAAGCTCAGAACGCTTTCCCTCATCCGAGTTCATGAACGGGTAGGCAAGACCGGTGCCTATTACTATTCCTGCACGGACATGAAAGACGTGGCCACGGGCGACGAGCTGGACCTCGATTTCGACGTGGCGGACACCGGCAAGGAGCTGAGGGTGGTGGCCGTCCGGATTCACAAGGATAACGGGAAACCGCGCTACACCTACGACGCGAACGACAACCTGATTCCCGTGTCCGAATAGATCGTTGAGTTAGAGGGTCGTCAACAATTTGACGACGGTGCCCACATTCCCCAGGCAGCAGGAGCCCTGCGGATTGGTCACCTCGCAGGTGGGGGTCCGGCAAAAACAGAACTCCTCCGTTCTTAGCTCACCGTTCTCAGCCATTCCCAGTAGCCACGCAGCGGCTGGGTTTTCGAATCGCGGGTCAGCGAGAGCTCTTCATCCGTGAGGCAAAGGATCCGACCCTGACCGATTTTGAGTTTTGGGAACAACTTCTTGAAACGCTGGATGGGCGCGGCCATGTCCGGCCGGGGGGTCTTGGTCAGCTTGATCTCGCAGGGCAACAGCTCAAGGTTCTTTCCCTCGATCAGCAAGTCGATTTCGAGGTCGTTATAAGTTCGCGCGTAGTACAGGCGCGGCCGTTTTCCCTGGAACAAGAGCGTCTTGAGGGTTTCCTGGACGCAGTAGGTTTCGAACAGCGCTCCGGCGAGGGGGCCGTTGAACACATGAGCCTCCGTCTCGATGCCGGTCAGGTAACAGGCGAGACCGCAGTCCAGGAAGTACGCTTTCGGGGCTTTTGTGATGCGCTTGCCGAAGTTCTTGTAGTAGGGGGGCAGCAGGTATACCATCCTGCTGGCTTCCAGGATGGAGAGCCATTTTTTTAGAGTGTTTACGCTGACGCCCAGGTCCCGGCTGAAACTCGTCAGGTTCAGGATCTGCCCGGTTTGGGAAGCCAGCAGCTGCATGAAACGCTGGAATTCCCGGAGGGCTCCGATGTTGTAGAGGGTGCGGATGTCCCGTTCCAGATAGGTCTGGATGTAAGAGCCATACCAGGTCTTCCGGTCCAAGTCCGGCTTCAAGGCCAAGTCGGGATAAGATCCCGTCAGGCAGGCATGAAGGAACGCGTCTCTGGGGGCGGAAAGTTTCAGTTTCGGCGCAGTCTGTTTTTCTTCAACGTGGAACGGCAGAAGCTCCAGCAGGGCGATCCGGCCGGCGAGGGAGTCGCCCAGGTCTTTGATCATGGAGAACTGCTGTGAGCCGGTGAAGATGAACCGTCCCATTTTATCGCGTTCCTCATCAATCCGGATCTTCACGTAGGAAAGCAGTTGGGGGGCGTATTGGATTTCGTCCAAGATGACTCTCTCGCCGGAGTTGTCGAGAAAGAGCTTTGGATCGGCGATCGCCTGCTCCCTGAGAAGGGGGTCGTCGAACGTTCGGTAACGGTGGGTGGCGCCGAAGAGCTCTTTCAGGAGGGTGGATTTCCCGCACTGGCGCGGCCCGGTCACCGCCAGGGCGGGGAACTGCCCCGCCAGCCGTTTCAGCAGCGGCTCTATTTGCCTGTGGATGTAGGTCATCCAAAAAGTATACCCCGCCCAGCCTCGAAAGACAAGTATATTATGAACTGTGAGTTCATATAGTACTGAATACGGTTTTGAGTCGCTGCTAACACCCTGCTAACAAAGCAAGCCAAAACAGCATGAAACACGATAAACTATCCTCTCCTCCATGGATAAAATCAACGTAGGGCTGATCGGGTTGGGCACCGTGGGATCCGGCGTGGCCAAGATGCTGCTGGCCCGCAAGGAGTTCCTCGCCCGCCGGGCCGGCATCCCGATGGTTCTCAAGCGGGTCTGCGTCCGGCGGAAGAATCGCGCCCGGTGGGTGCGGGTCGATTCCCGCTTGTTCACGACCAACCCGCGGGACCTGATCAACGATCCCGACATCCACGTGATCGTGGAGCTGATCGGCGGAGTCCATCCGGCCAAGGAGATCGCACTTCAGACGATCAAGGCCGGCAAGCCGCTGGTGACGGCCAACAAAGCCCTGCTGGCCCATCACGGCGCGGAGATCTTTTCCGCCGCCGCGAAAGCCGGCGTCGATCTTTACTTCGAAGCCAGCGTCGCCGCCGGCATCCCGATCATCAAATCCCTGCGGGAAGGGCTGATCGGCAACGACATCGAGGAGCTTTACGGCATCCTCAACGGCACCACCAACTTCATCCTCACCGAAATGTCCGGCCGGGACGGCCGCTCCTTCAAGTCGGCTTTGAAAGAGGCACAGAACCGCGGGTATGCCGAGCGCAACCCTTCGCTGGACTTGAAGGGGATCGACACCGCGCATAAACTGGCGGTGCTCGCTCTGCTCGGTTTCGGCAAGCGGGTCCTGCCGGAGCAGATCTACGTGGAAGGGATCCAGGATCTGACCGCCAACGACGTCCGGTACGCGCACGACTTCGGCTACACCATCCGGCTGCTGGGCATCGCCAAACGGGACGGCGATGAGCTGGAAGTCCGGGTGCATCCGACGCTGCTGCCGAACAATCACCTGCTTTCCAATGTCGACGGCGTGCACAACGCGGTCCTGGTGAAGGGGGATCTGATCGGTGAGCTGGTGCTGTACGGGCAGGGAGCCGGCCGGTTCCCGACGACCAGCGCGGTCATCTCCGATTTGGTGGACGTCGCCCGAAATTTGAAATACGGTTCGCCGATGCGGGTTCCGCCGCCTCTGCCGGTCAAACGGATCCGGCGGATCCGCCCGGTCGGAGAGATCGAAGGCCGCTATTATTTCCGGTTTTCCTGCATCGATCGTCCCGGTGTCTTGGCCCGGATCGCCCGGGTTCTTGGAGCCCATCGCATCTCGATTGCCAGCGTCCTGCAGAAAGACCGGCGCCGAGACCAGATCGTGCCGGTGGTCATGATGACGCATGATGCCAAAGAAAAGGATGTGCAGGCCGCGCTCGCCGACATCGACCGTTTGCCGGCCATCCGGCGCAAATCGGTTTCAATCCGCATGGAACGGGGATGATCTGGCCGGGAATTATCGAGAAGTACCGGGAGTTTTTGCCGGTCACGCCGCAAACGCCGGTCGTTACCCTGCAGGAAGGGAATACCCCGCTGATTCCGGCCAAGCTCTTGTCGGCCAAGTTGGGCAAGGGGGTGCAGGCCTACTTCAAGTACGAAGGGCTTAACCCCACCGGTTCCTTTAAAGACCGCGGCATGACGCTGGCGGTTTCCAAAGCAAAGGAAGAAAGCCGCACGGCGATCATCTGCGCCTCCACCGGCAACACCTCGGCCTCTGCGGCGGCTTATGCGGCCCGCGCCGGTTTGAAATGCATCGTGCTGATCCCGCAGGGGGCGATCGCGCTGGGCAAGTTGGCGCAGGCGCTGATTCACGGCGCGCAGGTGCTGGCGGTCAAAGGTTCGTTCGATGAGGCGCTGGAATTGGTTCGCCAAATCACCCAGCAGACATCGATCGCGCTGGTCAATTCCATCAATCCCTACCGCATTGAAGGGCAGAAGACCGGCGCCTACGAAATCTGCGACGCGTTGGGCAAAGCCCCCGATTACCACGCGATCCCGGTCGGCAACGCCGGCAACATCACCGCTTACTGGCGCGGCTACAACGATTACTATCGGGTCGAGAAGATTAATTCGTTACCGAAGATGCTGGGTTTCCAGGCCGCCGGCGCCGCACCGATTGTGCTGGGCAAACCGGTCCGGAAACCGGAAACCATCGCCACGGCAATCCGGATCGGCAACCCGGCCAGTTGGGAAGGGGCGGTCGCCGCGCGCGACAATTCCAAGGGACTGATCCGGTCGGTGACCGACCGGGAAATTCTAGAGGCCTACCAGCTCCTCGCTCAGCGGGAAGGGGTCTTCGTCGAACCGGCTTCCGCCGCGTCGGTGGCGGGCGTGCTCAAGTTGGGCAAGAAAGGATATTTCCGAAAGGGATCCACCGTCGTTTGCGTCCTCACCGGCCACGGGCTCAAAGATCCCGACCGGGTCCTCAAGACGGTCCGCTCTCCGAAAGTCGTGCTTCCTAAGCTGGGCCCCGTTCTCTCTGCCATCGGGCTGTAACGCCTTAGTTAGAAGTAATGCATAGCTGTATATTTACTTGAATTCCGACCCTCTCTGCAGGCATACTTTTCTTATGAAATTCTCTGTCCGCTTCACCGCGTTCCTCCTCGCCCTTGCCCTTTCTCTGCCTCATTCCGCTCTCGCCTTGCGTCAGACCGGCGTGGAGGAATCCTCGAAAGTCAGAGAGCAAGTAGCGGCTCAGTTGACCGCCGGGGTGGAGGAGGTTACTCCTCGGGCCAATATCGTGCCGACCGTAACACCGCTCACCTATGATGCGGCTGGTCGCATGGTGGTGGATAAAAAGGCCATCTCCCACTACATGAATTATCTCTACACCGTCATGGGAGCGACCGCGCTTCTCCTGGTAGGCCAGACGGGCGAGTTCCACCGAATGGATAAAGTTTTAAGGCAGTCAGCAATCGAGCTGTTGACAGTTGGAGCGAAAGAGAACAACCATTTCGCGATTTTTACAAACATTAGCGGAGAGGATGAGCGGGAAACCATTGAGAACGTAAGGATTGCGGAAAAAGCCGGTGCCGATGCTTTGGTGATTGCGCCTCGTTTTTATCTTCGGAGCGACGGAGAGATCGAGGCGCACGTGGATCGTTTGCGCGAGAAAACCAATCTGCCAATCATTCTGTACAACAACCCGGGTCTTCCCGGAAGCGGGAACATTTCTCCAGCAGTGGTTAAAAAGCTTTGGGATGGGGGAAAAGTGGCGGCCATCAAAGATAGTTCGGGAGATGACAGTTTATTGGAGGAGTATGTGGGCACGGGAATTCCCACCCATCAAGGAAATGAGCGGAAAATTGTAGAGGCTCTTAGAGCCGGAGCGTTGGGACCGGTTGGATCCACGGGAAATGTTTGGAGCTCTCTTCAAAAAATGCATTCGGCCAGCGACCCGGACATGGTAGGTCGACTTCAAGACGAGCTCCTTTCTTTTCATAGCACAGTGACGGCGGATGGCAACATTCCCCCTGCGCTGAAGCATCTCCTTTCCAAAATTCCTGTAGAGGGTGGATGGATAATGGAAACAACGGTTGCCCCTGGCGTGCCGTCTTTGTCCCCTCAGCAAAAAGAAAAGCTTGATGCACTCCTGCCTCAATTGGCCCTCACCGGGGTGGAGGAGTCGGGCGAACAGCTGGTTTCCGCGGTGCCGGATACCAACATTCTGCCGCCTGATCAAATTTGGTACGTCCTGGTCCGTGTTCTGGACGCTCACGCACGATTACCGCAGGCCGGAGACGAAAGGAACACAGCGCTGAGGAAGATGGTGCAAGTCCTTCGAGATGTAAAGGGTCGGAGCTATACCGTTCAGGATGCGCAGAACGCTTTAGCCGCGGGGGAAGTTAAGGTTCCGGGGATCGACGTGATCCAGCAGATGGTGGACCAACTGAATGACGTCTTAGTGCATTATGAGCCGTTACCCGCCGTTGCATTAGCGGAGTTATTTGCAGAAGAAGAGAAAGCGGAGATTCGGTGGCGAGGTCAATTGCTGAAACGCTTCTACCCCCAGCTAAGCCGACAAGCCCGGGCTGTTCTGCTGGAACCATCATTCCTCCTTTTCTTTATGGCGGCTAAGCCGGGTTACATCCGCATTGACTACCGGGACGAGCCTTCTCCGATCGTTCTCGCGAGAGAGCTGGAGTCTATCCCGATGGTTTGGAATACCCTGGGGATATTTTTCGGAGAGTGGAAATCCTTTTCTCCCTATCATTTTGGAAAAGAGATCATCAGGAAACGGGAATTTCTCATGGAAATGGGAATTCTTGTCGAGGAGGACCGGGTTTTTCTGGATCAGCTGGTTCGGGTTTACGACAACTTGCCGCGAGACCAATGGACCGCGGAAGAAGACGGACTTGTGGACCACTTGATATTCCAACTTCTCAGTTCTCGGATGACAAACGCCGATTTAAGCCAACGGTCGGCCTTGAACGGAGTGATGATGGCTTACCCTGAGGCGGAGATCCGCAGGACGATCCAGAGCGAAGAAGCCGAGCGAGAAGGAAGGAGTGGGGAGATAGAACTTCAGGATCTTGGTACGCTCTTTAGGGGAGTTGGGATGATGGGTCGGCCGCGGACTCCTGAGATGCAAGGGGATGAGACGGACCGTTACCTGAGCAGGATGCTGGAGGTTCTTTATTACGCATATTCCTTGATCAGAGAGAATTTAGATTTCCCGCAATTGGCGCGGGAGCTCGGTCTGCCTGATGATGTGTTGACGATGCCTCCTGACAGTATTTTGAATTCCGCCGGGGTGGAGGAGGTTTTTCCTCCGGCTCGGAAAAGGTCCAGGCGAGCAGTCTCGATACCGGTGTCTGTTTCCGGCTCATCCATTTCTTTGGAATCTCCGCCGATTACGTTGCATGGGCAAGAAGAATGGAAGCCGGTGATGAAGGAAAGGTTCGGCGGGGTGCCGGGATTGATGCTGACCGACGATCCGCGGGCGGCCACTTTTATCGCGGGAGATCGGGAATTCCTGACTCAAATCCAACAGAAAGGGCTGGCTTCTCAGGCGTTCTTCCTTCAAGCCGACAGCCGATCGATGGATCAAATCACTCCGGCTTTCCTGGTCAACCTGATGGCCTATATCCAGCAGGAAAGATTGCCTTCCGGGACCACGTTGGTGATTGATGGGCTGGTCTACGACGACCTTCGGCAAACGGTTACCGCGCTCACCATCTTCGTCTAGTCTTTCGGCTGTAAAACCTGCTAAAATCCATCGTTCTCCCATGAAAACCATAGTGCTCGTTTGCGACGGCATGGCGGATGAGCCGATTGAGCAGATCGGCGGCCGGACCCCGCTGGAAGCCGCGAAAACGCCTCAGATGAACGCGCTGGCCCGCGAAGGAAAAGTGGGCCTGGCCCGCATCATCGCGCCCGGGTTCGCCCCCGCCAGCGACGTCGGCAACATGGCGATCATGGGCTATGACCCGAAGAAATATTATTCCGGACGGGCTCCGCTGGAAGCGGCCAACATGGGCGTGCCGCTGAACGAGGGGGACGTGGCTTTCCGGTGCAACCTGGTGACCATCGACGGCGATACGCTGGTCGATTATTCCGCCGGGCACATCAAGTCCGACGAAGCCAAACCGCTGATTCAGGCGGTGGGCAAGCGGCTCGGCACGAAAACCGTCCAGTTCTATCCGGGAATCCAATACCGGCATCTGGTGGTTTTTCGGGAGCCGGCCGCCGCGCAGGATCTTCTGAAAACGGCCTGCACTCCGCCGCATGATCTGACCGGCAAGCCCTTCACGGGCCACTTGCCCAAAGGGCCGGCTGCCCAGCGGCTCATCGATCTCATGGAAGCGGCCCAGCCGATTCTGGCCGACCATGAAGTGAACCAGGTGCGCGTGGATCTGAAGGAAAACCCGGCTAATCGGATCTGGCTCTGGGGCCAGGGCACCCGCTTGAAGATCCCGACTTTTCAGGAACGCTGGAAGCTGACGGGCTCGGTGATTTCGGCGGTCGATCTGGTCAAGGGTGCGGGCCGGCTGGCGGGCCTGGAGGTGCTGGAGGTCCCGGGGGCCACCGGCTATTACGATACCGATTACGCGGCCAAAGCGAAGGCGGCGCTGAAATCGCTGAAGAATCACGATTTTGTTTTTGTCCACGTGGAGGCGGCCGATGAAGCCGGGCACAACGGCGATCTTCGGCAGAAGATCGCCGCGATCGAGAATTTCGACCGGCTGGTGGTCGGGACGATCCTCGAGAAAGCGCGCGGCTTCAAAGAAGCGAGGGTCCTGGTGATCCCGGACCATCCCACGCCGATCGCGAAGAAGACCCATACCTCCGATCCGGTTCCTTTCCTGGTTTGGGGAACGGGGATCCCGGCCGGCGCGACCCAGACCTTCGGCGAAACTCAGGCACGCGAGAGCGGCTGGATGGTGGAAGAGGGCTACGATATTCTGCCCCGGTTACTCACGGAAGAAAAAATCTAAGCCTAACGGGGTCAGGCACCGCGGTGCCTGACCCCAACAGATCATGGCACTCATTGTCCAGAAATACGGCGGCTCTTCCGTCGCCAATCCAGAGCGGATCCAGCGGGTCGCGGAGCGGATCGCCCGCACCCGGAAGGCCGGGCATCAGGTGGTCGTGGTGGTCTCGGCGCTGGGGGACAACACCGACGATTTACTGGCGCTGGCCGGTCAGCTTTCCTCCGATCCCCCCGAGCGGGAGATGGACATGCTGCTGGCGACGGGGGAACAGGTTTCCTCGGCGCTGCTGGCCATGGCGACCGACGCGCTCGGCGTGAAAGCCATCTCTTTCACCGGCGCGCAGGTGGGCATCATCACGGATCGGGCTCATACCCGGGCGAAGATCCAGGACGTCAGCGCTCAGCGGATCCGGCAGGCGTTGTCCAAGGGATATGTGGTGATCGTGGCCGGGTTTCAGGGAATGACGCCCGATCACGAAATCACGACGTTGGGCCGCGGCGGGTCGGACCTGACGGCGGTGGCGCTCTCCTCGGCGCTCAAAGCCAAGGTCTGCGAGATTTACACCGACGTGGAAGGGGTTTACACGGCCGATCCCCGCATCGTTCCCAATGCGCGGAAGCTGGCGACGATCAGCTACGATGAAATGCTGGAGCTGGCCAGCTTAGGCGCCCAAGTGATGCAGGCCCGCTCGATGGAAGTGGCCAAGAAATTCGAAGTGAAGCTGCACCTGCGCTCGAGTTTTTCCAGGCGGACGGGAACGATTATTTCGAAGGAGGTCAAACCGATGGAGCAGTTGGTGGTGAGCGGCGTCACGGTCCAGAAGGATGAGGCGAAAGTGACCGTCTGCGATGTGCCGGACCGGCCCGGAATCGCCGCGACCATTTTTAAGCGGATCTCCGATGCGAACATCAACGTGGACATGATTGTGCAGAACGTCAGCCGCACGGGGCTGACCGACGTTTCCTTCACGGTGGCCCGAACGGACTTGAGGCGGGCGCTCCGCGCGGTCCGCCGGGTGGCCGGCGAGGTGAAGGCCGGGCGCGTCACGCATGACGACGGCATCGCCAAGGTATCGGTGGTGGGATTGGGAATGCGCTCTCACTCCGGCATCGCGGCGCGCATGTTCCAGACACTGGCCAAGGAATCGGTCAACATCGAGATGATCTCCACCAGCGAGATCAAGATCTCCTGCATCATCCGGAAAGACCAGGCGGTCAAGGCGGTCCGGGCTCTTCACGACGCGTTCGGGCTGGGTCGGCTGGGCGTCAAACCGGAACTGGTGAAATCGGCCAAACGAAAAGGATGAGATGACGCATCCGAAGGTTGTTTTATACGACACGACGCTGCGGGACGGCGCGCAGACCGAGGGGATTTCCCTGTCCGCCGGCGACAAGCTCCAGATCACGGAGAAGCTCGATGAGCTGGCGATCTCCTACATCGAAGGCGGCTGGCCCATGTCCAACCCGAAGGAGATGGAATACTTCCGCCGGGTGAAGAAGCTCAAGCTCAAACACTCGGTGATCACCGCGTTCGGTTCCACGCGCAAGGCCAACAGCGCGGCCAGCCAGGACCCTCAGGTCAAATCCCTGCTGGACGCCGAGACGAAAGTCGTCACCATTTTCGGCAAGAGCTGGGACCTGCACGTGCGGGAGGTTTTCCGCGTGTCGCTGGAGGAGAACCTCCGGATGATTGCCGACACCGTGAGCTACCTGAAGAAGCACGGCGTCGAAGTGATGTACGACGCCGAGCATTTCTTCGACGGCTACCGGGCCAACCCGGAATTCGCCCTCAAGACCCTTGAGACCGCGGCCGAGGCGGGTGCTTCCACGCTGATCCTCTGCGACACCAACGGCGGTTCTCTGCCGAGCACGCTCACGACGGTGATCCAAGCGGTGCGGGAGCGGATCGCGGCGCCGCTGGGCATCCATTGCCACAACGATTCGGAACTGGCGGTGGCCAACTCGGTCGCCGCGGTCGAGGCCGGCGTGGTTCAGGTGCAGGGCTGCATCAACGGCTACGGCGAACGGTGCGGAAACGCCAATCTTTCTTCGATCATCCCGATCCTGCAGCTCAAGATGGGGTATGTTTGCATCCCGGCCGAGAAACTTAAAAATTTGTCCGAGGTCTCCCATGTCGTGGCGGAAGTCTGCAACATGCGGCCCGACGATCACCAGCCGTTCGTCGGCCCTTCCGCGTTCGCACACAAAGGGGGCGTGCACATCCACGCGGTTTTGAAGACCAGCGAAACCTACGAGCACATCGATCCCACATTGGTCGGCAACCGCCAGCGTCTGCTGATCTCCGAAATGGGGGGCAAGACCACCATCCAAGCCCGCGCGAAGACGCTTCACCTGGACCCGGACGCCGATCCGGAGAAGGCCAAAGCGTTTCTCAAAACCGTGCAGGAGCTGGAGAGCAAGGGATACCACTTCGAAGCAGCCGAGGGATCGCTTGAGCTGTTGATGCGGCGGACGTACAAACAGTTTAAGAGCTCGTTCGACCTGCAGAAATTCAGCGTGATCGTTGAAAAGGAACTGGACGGAACGCTCACCTCTCAGGCCACCATCAAGGTAAAGGTGGACGGCAAGGTCCAGCACACGGTGGCCGAAGGGGATGGCCCCGTCAACGCGCTGGACAAGGCGCTGCGCAAGGCGCTGGCCGAGTTCTATCCCACCGTGGGAGAGATGCACCTGGTGGACTTCAAGGTGCGGGTGCTGGACTCTCAGGAGGGCACCGCGGCCCGCGTGCGGGTGCTCATCCAGTCACAGGACGCCCAGGACAGCTGGTGGACGATGGGCGTCAGCGAGAACATCATCGAAGCCAGCTGGCAGGCGCTGGTCGATTCGGTCGAGTACAAGCTGCTGAAGGACCACAAAAAGTCGTAATCCATGTTCGTGGTTCGACAGGCTCACCACGAACGGTAATGTCCAAAACCGTTCATCCTGAGCTTGTCGAAGGATGAACGGATGAATCTGCCGCCTGTTTATAACCCCCAAGAAGTCGAAAGCCGCTGGTACCCGGAATGGGAATCCCGCGGCTATTTCAAGCCCGACCCCAAGGCCCCCAAGGGCCCCTTTACGATCGTCATTCCTCCGCCCAATGTCACCGGCATCCTGCATATGGGCCACGCGCTCAACAACACCCTACAGGATGTCCTCATTCGCTGGAAGCGGATGCAGGGTTATCAAGCCCTTTGGGTCCCCGGCACCGATCATGCCGGGATCGCCACGCAGAACGTGGTCGAGCGCCAGATCGCCAAGGAAAAACTCACCCGCCAGCAGCTCGGCCGCGAAAAGTTCGTCGAGCGGGTCTGGGAGTGGAAGAAGAGCTCCGGCGCCACCATCGTCAAACAACTGCGCCGGCTGGGCGCCTCCTGCGACTGGAGCCGCGAACGGTTCACGATGGACGAAGGCCTCTCTAAGGCGGTGCAGACCGCTTTCCTGGAGCTCCATCGACAAGGTCTCCTGTACCGCGGTTACTACCTCGTCAACTGGTGTCCCCGCTGCCAGACCGCTCTCTCTGATGAAGAAGTGATCCACGAGGAAGTCAAGAGCCACCTCTGGCATATCTTGTATCCCTTCGACTCGGCTCAGGGTGAACGGTTGGGAGTAGTCGTGGCCACGACCCGGCCGGAAACACTGCTGGGGGACGTCGCGGTCGCCGTTCATCCTGAGGATGATCGCTATCGGCAGGTCAGCGGCAAGAATCTGCTGCTGCCGATTCTGCGCCGGAAAATCCCGATCATCGCCGACGCCATGGTGGAAAGAGAGTTCGGCACCGGAGCGGTGAAGGTGACTCCTGCGCATGACCTGAACGATTTCCTGCTGGGCCAGCGCCACAAACTTTCCGCGATCCGGGTCATTGATGCCGAGGGCAGGATGAATGCCTTGGCCGGGCCGTACGCCGGGCAGGACCGGTTCGAATGCCGCAAGAACATCGTCCGGGATTTGGAAGCCCAGGGGCTGCTGGTCAAAACGGAAGCGTATGCCACTTCGATCGGCCATTGCTACCGCTGCAAGACCATCATTGAGCCGGCGCTTTCTCCTCAGTGGTTTGTCCGGATGGAGCCGCTGGCGAAATTAGGGATCGAAGCGGTGGAAAAGGACGGCCTGCGCTTTATTCCGGACCGATGGACCAGGGTCTACCTGGATTGGCTGAGGAACATCCGGGATTGGTGCGTTTCCCGGCAGATCTGGTGGGGGCATCGGATCCCGGCCTGGTATTGCCGGAATTGTTATCCTGCCTACGTTGCGCAGCGGGAAACCCAAGCCCTTTCTTCGGGCACGCAGATGGAGGAAAAAACGGCCGGCATCCACGTGGGGCAGAAACCGCCGGCTTCCTGCGCGAAATGCGGCGGCTCTGATTTCGTTCAGGACGAAGATGTGTTGGATACCTGGTTCTCTTCCTGGTTGTGGCCTTTCTCAACACTGGGGTGGCCGGACAAAACGCCGGATCTCACAAAATTTTATCCCACTTCAGTGCTGGTCACCGGGCAGGACATCATTTTTTTCTGGGTGGCCCGAATGGTGATGGCCGGCAAGTTCTTCCTGAAGCAAATCCCATTCAAAGATGTGTACATTCACGGCATCATTCGGGTCGAAGGCGGCAAGAAAATGTCCAAGTCGTTGGGCAACATCATCGACCCGCTGGAGGTGATCGACCGGCTGGGCACGGACGCGCTGAGGTTCTCCATCGCGCACATGACCTCTGAAGGGCAGGACCTCTATCTATCCGAGCAGAAATTCCTGCTGGGGCGGAACTTCGCCAACAAACTCTGGAACGCCTCGCGCCTCATCTTTGGGGATGGGGAAACCGTTCGCCCTTCGACAAGCTCAGGGCGAACGGATACGCTAGCGGATCGATGGATCATGAGCCGGCTGCAGCGGACGATCGGTGAGGTCACCAAGGCGCTGGAAGAATACCGCTTCAACGAGATGGCCCGTTCGCTGTACCGGTTCGTCTGGAACGATTTCTGCGACTGGTATCTCGAGGTGTCCAAGCTGCAGCGCAACGACGAAATCCTGCGCCACGTGCTGGAGGTTTCCCTGCGGCTGCTGCACCCACTGATGCCGTTCATCACCGAAGAGCTGTGGCAAAAAGTCCAACCCGTTCGTCCTGAGCTTGTCGAAGGACAAACCATCATGAAAACGCCGTGGCCTCAGCCCGATTCCAAGCGGATCGATGAAGAGGCGGAGCGCCTGTTCGGCCGTCTGCAGAATGTCGTGACCGAGGTCCGAAACATCCGGGCCACGTTCCGGGTTCCTCCGAAAGAAAAGGTCGATTTGCTGGTCCTCGTTTCGGAGGGAGGAGAGGTGCTGTCTGAGCATGAGGAAATCATTCAGCGATTGGGCCAGGTGAACCGATTGACGGTGGCTGGTCGATTGGATCGTCCTGCCGGCTCGGTGGTTGCACATCTGGAAGGATCAGACCTGATCGTTCCGCTGGCCGGGCTGGTGGATCTGGGTCAGGAGCGGGTTCGGATCCAGAAAGAGATCGCCGATCTCGAGAGCCGAATGATCTCCAAGCGGGCTCGGCTGGACAACCCCGCGTTTCGAGGTGGGGCGCCGACCGATGTGGTGGAGGAAGAGGAAAAGCTTTTGCGCGGGCTGGAAGAGGAGCTTCGAAAATGGGCCGAGAGTCTGAAGCAGCTCCAATAATGCTGTCGCGCGCGGCGGTGGAGCCGCTCATCGTAGCGGCGCTGAAGGAGGATGTCGGCCCGAGGGACGTCACCTCTTTGGCAATGATCCCGAAGGGGAAAACAGCCGAGGCGGAGATCGTGGTCCGTCGGGAAGGGGTAATCGCCGGTTTAACCGTCGCGGAGTGGACGTTCGCTCAGGTGGAGCCGAAAATCCGGTTCCAGCCGACCGTGAAAGACGGCCAGAAGATTTACGCCGATAAAGTGGTGGCCTTCCTGGAAGGGCCGGCTCGCGGGATCCTGGCCGGCGAGCGGGTGGCGCTGAACTTCTTGGGGCGGCTCAGCGGGATCGCGACGCTCACGCAGATGTTCGTGGAGAAGGTGAAAGGGACCTCGGCCGTCATCTTGGATACCCGCAAGACCACGCCGACTCTGCGCGCGCTGGAAAAATACGCAGTAGCCGCGGGAGGAGGAACCAACCATCGGATGGGACTGTACGACGGCATCCTCATCAAGGACAACCACCTGCGTTTGGTGCAGGGACTGTCCCCGAAGGAGACTGTCCCTGAAATATCGCCCGTAGAACAAGCGGTTCGGCGCGCCCGCGCCGTCGGCGGGCGCAAGCCCATGCCGGTGGAAGTGGAAGTGACTTCACTGCAGGAGTTCCGCCAGGCGCTTGCCGCCTGCGCGGACTTGATCCTTTTAGACAATATGCGCCTTTCGGAAATCCAGGAAGCGGTCCGTTTGCGCGACGCCGCGTTCCGGAGCCGGCCGAAACCGCTGTTGGAAGTTTCGGGCGGCGTGAACCTGACGAACGTGCGGGCGGTGGCGCTGGCCGGCGTGGAGCGGATCTCCATCGGCGCCTTGACCCATTCGTCGCCCTGGCTGGATGTGGCGCTGGAGGTGCTGAAGCGATGATGCCGCTCATGCTTTATATGATCAGCGTCGGTTTGGTGGTTCTGGGCGCCATGGCGTTCATCGCTGCGCTCCGGATCCCGGGGCGCATCCGCATGGTGATCGCTTGCCTGGCGGCCTGCTTTCCGGTGGCGACCGGTATTTATCTCTTTCAATCCTCGGGGCTAAAAATCTCGGATCTGGATCGACTGGTCCGTTCCGCCAGCCGGGAGATCGAGGGAATCGGCCGCGGTGTTGAGAAGAACCGGATCGCTGAACAAGAGATCACGACACTGTTGGGAAACGCCGAAACCTCTGCCAGGAAACGAAAGAGGTAATGCCCGGGTTCAAGCTGGTCAGCGAGATGACCCCGCAGGGGGACCAGCCCCAGGCGATCCGGGAAATCGCCGCCGGAATTCAGCAGGGAAACAGACACCTGACTCTTCTGGGCGCCACCGGGACCGGCAAGACCTTCACGATGGCGCACGTCATCCAGCAGATTCAAAAACCGACTCTGTTGATTTCCCACAACAAGACACTGGCCGCCCAGCTCTACAGCGAGCTGAAGAGTTTTTTCCCCGGCAACGCGGTGGAATATTTCGTCAGCTATTACGACTATTACCAGCCCGAGGCCTATATCCCGCAGACCGACACCTACATCGAGAAAGACTCCGCCATCAACGACCGGCTGGACCGCCTGCGGCTGGCGGCCACCACCAATCTGCAGTCCCGGCAGGATGTCATTATCGTGGCCTCGGTCTCCTGCATCTACAACCTGGGGGATCCGAAGGATTACCGCGCACTGCTGATGGACTTCCAGGTTGGCGAGGAGATGCCCCGTCCGAAGATGCTGCGGCGGCTGGTCGAACTGCTCTATGAGAGGAACGACATCGAGTTCAAGCGGGGCAAGTTCCGGGTGCGCGGCGAAACGGTGGAAATCTTCCCGGCGTATGAAGAGACCGCGGTGCGGCTCGAGATGTTCGGCGAAAAAATCGAGCGGATCTCGGTGGTGCATCCGGTTTCCGGGGAGGTGCTCCAGCGGCTGGAGAAGTTCGCCCTCTATCCCGCCAAACATTTCATCACGACCTCTGAGCGGATCGAGTCTGCCGTTGTCCTCATCCAGCAGGAACTGGAGGAACGGCTGAAGGAACTGCAGGCCCAGGGAAAACTGCTGGAAGCGCAGCGGCTGGCCTCCCGAACCCGCTACGATTTGGAAATGCTGCAGGAGGTTGGGTACTGCCACGGCATCGAGAACTATTCGCGGGCCCTTTCGGGCCGGCCGCCGGGTTCCCGTCCGTGGTCCTTGATCGATTATTTCCCGAAAGGGTTCCTGACTGTGATTGATGAGTCGCACGTGACCCTGCCGCAGCTTCGCGGAATGTATGAAGGAGACCGGGCCCGCAAGCAGGTGCTGGTGGATTTCGGGTTCCGCCTGCCTTCCTGCCTGGACAACCGACCTCTGCGATTTGAGGAGTTCGAGCGGCTGGTGGGGCAAACGGTGTATGTCTCCGCCACGCCTGGACCGTATGAGATCCGGGCTTCCAAGGACAAAATCATCCAGCAGGTCATCCGGCCGACCGGGCTCGTTGATCCGGAGCTGGAAATCCGCCCGATCGCCGGCCAAGTGGATGACCTGATGCATGAGGTCCGGGAACGGGCCAAGGTAGGAGAGCGCACGCTGGTGACGACGCTCACGAAGCGGATGGCGGAGGATCTGTCGGCTTATCTCAAGGAAAGCGGTTTGCGTGTCACCTACATCCACGCCGATCTGGATGCGTTCGAGCGGGTGGATGTCCTGCGCAACCTCCGGCTGGGGAACTTTGACTGCGTGGTGGGGATCAACCTGCTGCGGGAAGGGCTTGATCTTCCGGAGGTCTCGCTGGTCTGCGTGCTGGACGCGGACAAGGAGGGATTCCTCCGTTCCGCAACGACGCTCATTCAGGTGGCGGGCCGGGCGGCCCGGCATCTTCATGGCCACGTCATCCTCTACGCCGATCAAATCACCCACTCCATGAAACAGGCCATGGAGGAGACCGGCCGTCGGCGCAAGATCCAGCTGGAGTACAACGTTCAGCACGGTATCACGCCCCGCTCCGTGGAGAAAGCGATCCGGGACGGAATCGAGACGGTATCGCACGATGAGGCCGAGGAGGAAGTCCGGTCCGCGGCCGGGCTGACCGCCGAGCAGTATGATGTGGAGCAGGTGGTGGCCGAGCTGGAACAGGAGATGGAGCTGGCAGCCCGGAACCTTCAGTTCGAGCGGGCCGCGGCCTTGCGGGACCAGATGACCGAACTGCGGGAAAAGGGAGTCCGGGTGCTGGCCGATGCCGGTCCTCGGCCCGATCGGCCTCAGCGGAAAGGCAAACGGTGGAAGAGGAAATTCTAAGCGCGCTGCGGATGCGGCGGGGAGAGGGAGAGTACGTCTCCGGCGAGGAGCTCAGCCGGCTGGCCGGCGTTTCGAGGACGGCGATCTGGAAAGAGATCGAGAAACTGCGCGGCGAGGGATATAAAATTCTCGCCCAGCCGCATGAGGGGTACCGCCTGGTGGAGATCCCGGATCGGCTGACCGCGCAGGAGCTGACCTGGAATCTCCAGACCAAGCGGATCGGCCGGCGGGTGCACGCGTACGAATCGACCGATTCCACCATGGATGTTGCCCAGCAGCTGGCCGCCGCCGGCGAGCCGGAAGGATCCGTGGTGGTGGCCGAAGGGCAGAACCAGGGAAGGGGCCGGGTCGGCCGGCGATGGCTCTCCCCCAAAGGGAAAGGCATCTATTGCTCGGCGATTCTTCGGCCTTCTCTGCCGCTGTCCGGCGTGGCGCCGCTGACTTTGCTGGCCGCGGTGGCCGTCGCGCGGGCGGTGGAGTCGAACACAGGTCTTCAACCGCAGATCAAATGGCCCAACGACGTCCTGATCGGCGGGAAAAAGCTGGCCGGCATCCTGACGGAGCTCAACGCTGAATTGAACCGGGTCCGTTTCGTGATCCTTGGAATCGGATTGAACGTGAACACGTCCCGCGCGCAGCTGCCGGCCCACAGCACTTCGCTGGCGGAAGAATTGGGCGAACCGGCGGACCGGGTGGAATTCGCCCGGGTGCTTCTGGTTCAATTGGACCGGGCCTACGACCAGTTTATTCAGGGACAGATGCCGGCTCTTTTGGAAGCATGGCGGCGGTACGCCGTTTTCCTGGGGCACCGGATCCGGGTGGCGCTCCCCGGCCGGACGCTGGACGGCCAGGCGCTCGACGTGGATCCCAGCGGCGCTCTGCTTGTTCGGACCGACGCCGGTATGATAGAGTCGATCTCGACAGGCGATGTTTTGATCGTGAGATGAGAGTTCAGAGAGTAGAAGACAGAGAGTAGAGGGTAGAAAATGAAAAGCAAGGTAGGATTTTTTCTGTTTTCTACCTTCTGCCTTCTGTCCTCTTTCTTGGGCTCTCCCCTTCACGCGGAGGAGGAGCGTCCGGTTTTTCTGCTGGAGGTGAGCGGCACGATCGATCCGGCTGTCGCCCGCTACGTGACGCGGGGGCTGGATCAGGCCCGCCGCCAGCAGGCCGGGGCGGTGGTCCTTCAGCTCGACACTCCCGGCGGATTGGACGGCTCCATGCGCAAGATTGTCCAGGGCATCCTGAACTCCCCGGTGCCGGTTCTGGTGTACGTCGCTCCGCAGGGGGCGCGGGCCGCCTCGGCCGGGGTTTTTATCACGCTCTCCGCCCACCTGGCCGCCATGTCGCCGGGGACGAATATCGGAGCGGCACATCCGGTCCAGCTGGGAGGAAGCGATTCCGGCACTCCTTCCGTCATGGATCAGAAGCTGACCAACGATGCGACGGCCTACATCCGGTCCATTCTGGAGATCCGCGGCCGGGATCCGGAATGGGCGGAATCCTCCATCCGGGAAAGCCGATCTGCCAGCGCCGAAGAAGCCGAAGAGAGGGGCTTGATCGACTTCATCGCCGTGGACCTGGAGGATTTCTTCCGGCAGGCGCAGGGGCATCTGGTGAAAACGATTTTCGGCGTCACGACGCTGTCCCTGCAGGACAATCCGCGCGTGCCGTTCTCCATGTCGGCCGTGGAAAAAGGCCTTCATCAACTGGCGCATCCGAGTCTGGCGTACATCCTGCTTCTGCTGGGAATTTACGGATTGATCTACGAGCTGGCCACGCCGGGGGCCACCTTTCCGGGAGTGGTGGGGGCCTTGCTGTTAATTCTGGCTCTGGCCGCGCTGGAGACGCTGGAGGTCAACTGGGCGGGAGTGGCGCTCATCGCTCTGGCCGTCCTGTTCTTTATCGCGGACATTAAATTACCCGGCTATGGCGCGCTCACGATCGGCGGCGTAATCGCGTTTCTTCTGGGATCGCTGTTTCTTTTCCCCGGCGCACGGGTGCCGGCTTTGCGTCTGCCCTGGAGCACGATCGGATCCGCCACCGCCGTCACGGCCCTCTTTTTTCTCGGCATCGTGGGTGCGGGTTTGCGGGCTCTGAAACGGAAAGTGGCGACCGGAGCAGAGGCGTTGATTGGAGCCGTTGGAACCGCGAAAACCGATTTAAAACCCAGTGGAATCGTTCATCTTCAGGGCGAAGATTGGCAGGCCCGGGCGGCGATTCCCGTGAATAAGGGCGGCCGCGTTCGGGTGATCCGGCTGGAGGGTTTAACTGTGTGGGTGGAACCGGTGGTTAATGGGGGGGGGTCTCAATGAATTGGTGGCCGCTTGGCGTGGCTGTTCTGATCCTGATCTTCGGCGTCATTCTCATGATCCGGATTGTTCCGGAGTACAAACGGGTGGTGGTTTTGCGCCTGGGCCGCGTGCTGGGAGCCAAGGGGCCGGGCGTCATCGTGATCTTTCCGGTCATCGATCAGCCGGTCACCGTCGATCTGCGCGAAACCTATCTGGAAATCCCTCGGCAAACCTGCATCACCAAGGATAACGCGCCGATCTCGATCGACTTCTTGATTTACTCCAAAGTGGTCGAGCCGATGGCTTCGGTGATCCAGGTCCGCGACTACGCTGGCGCGGCGATGGGGATCGCCACGACGACCCTGCGCGCCGTCGTGGGCGACATTCCGCTCGACGACGTTCTGGCCAAGCGGGAGCAGATCAACCAGGTCCTACGGACCAAGCTGGACGAGGTTACCGAACGGTGGGGCGTGAAGGTCACCACCGTGGAGATCCGGGAAATCACGCCGCCGAAGGACGTGCAGGAAGCCATGAACAAACAGATGGCGGCCGAGCGCAGCCGCCGCGCCGCGGTCCTGGAAGCCGACGGCCAGAAGCAGGCCAACATCACCGTTGCCGAGGGAGAGAAGCAATCCGCCATTTTGAAGGCGGAGGGAACCCGGCAAGCGGCCATTTTGAACGCCGAGGGCTACGCGCTGGCGCTTTCCAAGATTTTCGAAGCGGCCAAAAACGTGGATGGGAAAACCATGTCCCTGCAGTACCTGGAAGCGCTTAAATCGCTGGGAGCCAGTCCCGCCACGAAATTCGTTATCCCCACCGAATTGACCGCTCTGCTGGCGCCGTTTGCCGGGCTGGTCAAGAGCTCCACGGAATCGGCCCGCTGAACGCCCTGAACGCCGGCTTCTTCTTATCCCTGGCGCTCTGGATCGGTGGGCTGACCCTTTTCGTGCTGGCGGTGATTCCCGCCGCGTTCCGGTCCTTACCGCGGGAAGAGGCGGGACGCCTCGTCGGTTTGCTCTTTCCTCCGGTCCAGCGATGGGTTTCCGTTTGGGCCGCGGCGGCTTGCGGGATGCTCTTCCTTCTGTTTTACCGGCGCCATCTTGAAGCCCGTTCGCTGGTCTTGGAGATCCCTCTGGCGATTGCCGCTTT
>CAZKNC010000004.1:0-5399 GCA_964553935.1 uncultured Planctomycetia bacterium
GCGGGCGGCGCCGGCGAGCGGGCGGGGGGGGGGCCGGGGGGGCTGCCGCATCCGGTCCGTGGATTGGGCTGGATGATCCGGCACGGAGAGGCCTTTTTGCGCCGGCACCTGAAACAGGAACGGCTGGCCGGAGGCGTGTTGGCGGCTGGGGTCTGCGGAGCCGTTTTGCTGATTTCAACCGGAGCCATCTGGGCTGCCGGCCGGTTTCACCCGCTGGCGGCTGGGGTCGTTGAAATCGGTCTGCTGTTTTTCTGTTTTTCCACCAAGGATTTGGCGGTGGAAAGTTGGCCGGTTTACGGAGCGCTTAAAGCGGGAAACCTGGTGACCGCGCGAAAGAAAGTCAGCTGGATTGTCGGACGAGACACCAAAAACTTAAGCGAGCCGGAGGTGGTACGCGCCACCCTCGAAACGGTAGCCGAGAGCACGATGGATGGTGTGGTGGCCCCTCTTTTTTATGCCGCAGTGGGTGGGGCGCCGCTGGCTTGCCTGTACAAAGCGGTGAATACGCTCGATTCCATGGTGGGTTTCCGGAGCGTCCGCTACCTCCGATTGGGCTGGGCTGCGGCCACGCTGGACCGGTGGATGAACTGCATTCCGGCCCACCTGACGGTTTGGTTTCTTGCGCTGGCCGCGCAGCTTCGATCGGGAACGGGGTGGCAGACCTTGCGGATCGCGTACCGGGACGGCTGGCCGAGCCGGGAGAATTCTTATCTGACCGAAGCCGCCATGGCCGGCGCTCTTCGGATCCGATTGGGAGGAGAGAATCAATATCAGGGGGTTCCGGTTCCCATGCCGCTCATGGGGGATGCACGGCGTCCGCTCACGGCTGAACGGATTCCGGAATCCCTTCGAGTCATGTGGTTCTCTTCGTTCCTGACGTTATCCGTTTTGATTTTGGCGCGTTGGGTCTGGAGTCTGCTGTGGCCGGCCTGAAGATTCCCCGCCTGCTGGTGGCCGGCACGCACAGTGGGGTGGGAAAAACCACGGTGACGCTGGGGCTTGCCCGTTTGCTTCAGCGATGGGGCAGGACCATCCAGCCGTTTAAAGTGGGTCCGGATTACATCGACCCGGGCTATCTCAGCCGTTCAACGGGGCGTGTTTGCCGGAATCTGGACGGCTGGCTCGTTTCCCGGGAGCGGATGACGGGTCTGTTTCATCGCGCTTGCCGGCCCGATGCCTGGGCTTTGGCCGAGGGCGTCATGGGATTGTTCGACGGCACCCGTCCGGACCGGGAAGAAGGATCGACCGGCCAGATCGCCCGGTGGCTCGATTTCCCGGTGCTGTTGGTTCTGGATGTCAGCGCGATGGCCCGTTCGGCTGCTGCGGTCGTCAAGGGCTACCAAACCTTCGATCCGCGGGTTCAAATCGCCGGTTGTTTTCTGAACCGGGTGGGATCTGAAGGGCATTTCCGGCTGGTTCAGGAGGCGATCAAACGGGAAACCGGTTTGCCGGTGATCGGGTGGCTGCCCAGGGACGGGCGTCTTTCTTTGCCGGAACGCCATTTAGGATTAGTCGCTTCCGAGGAGGGGAACGGATGGGAAAAGATGCTTCCGGTCTTGGAACGGCGAATGGAAGAAGGGGTTAACCGATCCGCTCTTCTGCGGGTGATGGATAGCGCGAAGCCGTTCGTGCTGAGTTTGTCGAAGTATGAGCGGTTTCGATTCACCCTTCGACAGGCTCAGGGTGATCGGAGCAAAATCCCCATCGGCGTGGCGATGGATCAAGCATTTCATTTTTATTACAGGGAGAACCTGGAATTGCTGGAGGCGAACGGCGCGGAGATCGTTCCATTTTCTCCGCTAAAAGCAGGCCGTCTTCCCAAAAGTTTGGGTGCCCTTTATTTGGGAGGGGGATTTCCCGAACTGTTCGCAAAGAGTTTGTCGGCCAATCGATCTTTGCGGCAGCAGATTGGTCAAGCCGTCCGGTCCGGGATGCCGACCTATGCCGAATGCGGAGGGCTGATGTACTTGAGCCGTTCCATTGAGACCTCCGACGGTCGACGCCACGCGATGGTGGGGGCTGTTCCGGCCTCGGTCCGAATGACCGACCGGTTGCAGAATTTCGGTTATCAAGAGGTCCGGGCCCGCGGCGCCAATGTGTTGGCGCGTGCCGGAGAAACGGCGCGCGGTCATGAGTTCCACCATTCTGCTTTGAAGCAAGCGCCGTCCGTTTCGTGGGCGGCTTATCAAGTCCAGGCGCGCCATGGCGGCGCGGCGCGCCCGGAAGGGTTTGCCAGAGGTTCTCTGCTGGCGTCGTACGTGCATCTGCATTTTGGGAGCCAACCGCGCTGGGCGGAACGTTTCGTCCGGGCTGCTCAACAATGGAAAGCCGAGAAAGGATTAAAGGAATGTAACGGGTTTTCGTCGGGTTTCTTACGTTCTTTTTTTCAGCCGGAATTCAGATTGCGCAAGCGGAGGAAAAGCCGACCCGGTTTGAAGAAGTGGTTGTGACAGCGACCAAATCCAAAACACCGGTCAAGGAAGTGACCCGGGCGGTCTCCGTCGTTGAGGGTGAAGGGATGGGAGAAAACGAGGGCGGTTTCGTTGCCGATGGCCTGCGCTCGGTTCCCGGGACGTTCGTCCGCCGCAGCGGCGGGTTCGGGAGGACTTCGTCCCTCGTGATCCGGGGATCCATCGCCACGCAGGTGCACGTCACCATCGATGGCGCTCATGTAGCCAGCCCCACGACAGGAACCTTCGACTTCAACCACATGGCCCCGGACAACCTGGAGCGGGTGGAGATCCTGCGCGGACCCAACAGCGTCCTGTACGGTGCCGATGCCATGGGGGGGGTCGTGAACTTCGAGACCCGCCGGGGGGAAGGGCCCTTCAGCGGCTCCTACACGCAGGAGGTTGGCAGCTGGGACACCTGGCGAGAGGCGGCTGAGGCGCAGGGGCAGGTAGGCCATTGGCACCTCTCGGGCGGGATTTCCCGCCTGGATACCCAGGGCCTCAGCGAGAACGACGAGTACCAGGACACGAACATCTCCACCCGGGTGGGATATGATTTCGGGCCGGACCACACGCT
Source organism: uncultured Planctomycetia bacterium (assembly GCA_964553935.1). Taxonomy (GTDB): domain Bacteria; phylum Omnitrophota; class Gorgyraeia; order 1-14-0-20-64-10; family 1-14-0-20-64-10; genus CAZKNC01. The sequence goes on from CAZKNC010000004.1 coordinate 3,028, forward strand.
GGACGTGACAGTCCGGAACATCCTCTCCATTGTGGGGATTGACGACGGTGCCACCCTTCCGGATCCCAACCGGAAGGACCGTGAGCGGCAGACGATCGGCTCCGTGAGGTGGAACAAGCCGGTAGCTTCCTGGTGGTCGCAGAGCGTCCGGCTCTCCACCAGCATCGCCAACCTCATCGACAACGACCCTTCGGACCGGGCAACCAACGCCAACGCCCTTTCCAAGTTCGATTTCGAGCGCTACGGCGCGGAGTGGATCCACCGCTTCACGCCGGTCGAATGGGACACCATCACCGCCGGGCTTGAATACGAGGATCGGGAGGCGGATAACCGGAGGTTCTCAAAGGCGCAGAGCACGCGGGCCGGCTACCTTCAGAACCAATGGAACCCGACGGAGGCCCTCACGATCCTGACCGGCGGCCGTTGGTTCCGGGAAAGCGCGTTCGGCGCCGACACCGTGCTGGACGGCTCGGCGGCTTATTTCTTCGCCCCGCTGGGCATGAAGTTCCGGGGCGGGTACGCGCAGGGTTTCCGTGCTCCGACACTCAACGAGTTGTTCTTTCCAAACTTCGGGAACCCGAATCTGCAGGCCGAGAACAGCGAGACGATCGAAGCAGGTGTGGAGCAGATTATTTTTGAGGATCTGTTGGAGTGGTCCGCCACCTTCTTTCGGACGAACTACGAGAACCTGATCCAAATCGTGAGGGTCACCTCCACGATCTCCGAGCCACGGAACGTGGGCAAAGCCCGGGTGGACGGCGTGGAGTTGGAGGCCAAGCTGGGGCCATGGGAGCATTGGTCGGCGGAGGGTTCATTCACGCACCTCTCTCACGGCGACCGGGCCACTGGGGAGGAGCTGCTGCGCGTCCCCAACAACACCGCGGGGATGGGTTTGAGCTTTGCTCCCGGCAAATGGGAAGTTCGCCTGGATGGTTTGCTGGTCAGCAGCCGGGAGGAATCGGTGACCGGCGGGAGGAACAAGCAGGAAGGTTACTTCAAATTGGATTTCTACGGGAAGGTCCAGTTCAAGGATTGGCTGCGGGGGTTTGTCCGGGTTGAAAACCTGACCAACCGGAAATACCGTGAAATCCTGGGTTTCGACGCCCCGGGCCTGACCGCCATGGCCGGCGTCACGCTGGAGAAATGATCGCCATGAGGAGGTCTCTCTGGGTTGGGTTGCTTTGTATCGGAATGGCCGGATGCGCGACGGCGTCCAGGCTGTTTGACGTAACGCTGGAGGTGGATTTCGGTCCGGCCGAGAAGCCGGCCGTGATCAGAACGTTCCAAGTGGAGGGAAGAGCTACCCCCAAGACGTTGACGGCGATGGCGTTTCCGGTGGAGCAGGGAGCGGTTTGCTGTGATCCCCGGGAGGTCTCCGTGATCGACGGTGTTGCCGCAGATCCAGCGGCCAACCGGTGGTGGACCGTGGCGATCAACGGGTCGAAGAAGGTGTCGCCCTACAAGACGAAGCTCAAGCCCGGCGACGTGGTGCGATGGGAGTACCGGCAATATGAACAATAAGGCCTGGTGGCTGCTGTTTGCGGGACTTCTGGCGGCGGGGCCGGTGCAGGCGGAGGAGATCCGGGGCCGGGTGGTCTGGCAAGGGCCGCTGCCGATTCCTGAAAAGATTGAGGTCAAGTACAAGCAGAGTCAGGGCCCCGAGTCTATCAAAGGATGCGGCCATGAAAAGGAATCACCGGAGCTGCAGGTGGACGCTTCCGGCGGCGTGGCCAATGTCGTGGTCTGGGTGGAAGCGGCCGGCGCGATTCCTCCCGCGCAGGCGACTGTACTGCTGGACCAAAAAGCGTGCGAATTTCTCCCGCATGTCGTCGCGGTCCTGCCGGGAACCCGGGTCGCGATCCGGAACTCCGATCAGGTCGTGCACAGTGTCCGGGTGTTTCAGGAAGGCAAGCCCTCCTATCTCATGAATCAATGGCAGAAGGCGAAAGCCCCTGACCTCACTTGGAACGCGAAAAGCCCCGGCCGGTACGTGGTCCGCTGCGGAGTGCACCTTTGGATGCATGCCTGGATCGCGGTTCTTCCGCCCTCTTTTTCGGCGGTGAGCGCTCCCTCCGGGGAGTTTCAGTTGGCCGGTTTTCCGGCGGGCCGGCACCGGCTTCATTTCTGGCATGAAACTTCCGGAGAGTGGGAACGTTCCGTTGAAGTGACCGCCGGCGGTCTGGACTTGGGAACGATTCTGTTCCCAACGAGAAAGGAGTAAACCCATGCTGTACGATCTGTTTCAGAAAGGCGGGCCGGTCATGTGGCCGCTGTTGGCCTGTTCGGTGATCGCGATGACGGTGGTGACCGAACGGCTGCTCTTCTGGACCGCGGTCCGGCGCAACCGCAGCCGGGAAGGGGTCCAGCGGATG
>CAZKNC010000004.1:5409-21012 GCA_964553935.1 uncultured Planctomycetia bacterium
GTGCGCCGGGGCAACGTAGAGAATGCGCGGCAGATCGGCCGATCGGTCCAGGACCCGGTAGCTCGCGTGTTGGAAGCCGGTCTTCAGCATTGGCCCGGCGGGGTCCTGAACGCGGTGGAAGTTCAGGTTCAGGAAGAGCTGCGCTGGATGCGCCGGTATCTCAGCGTTCTGGAAACCACCATCACGTTGAGTCCCCTGTTGGGGATCTACGGCACCATCACCGGGATTATTCGGGCGTTCGGATTTCTGGGTCAGGGCGGCGTTCCCGATCCTCAGCTGGTGGCCGCCGGCATCGCCGAGGCGCTGATCACCACCGCGGCGGGACTGACCATCGCGATCTTGGCGATTCCGCCGTACAACTTCTTCGTATCGAAGACCGAAGAGATGGCGCATGAGGTAGAACGGCAGGCCACCGCGCTGGAGCTGATGGTAGGCAGATCCGCATGAGAGTTCGAATGCCGGTGTCTCATCGGCCCAAGATCGAGATGGTACCGCTGATCGACACCTTTTTTCTTCTGCTAGCGTTCTTCATCTCTTCCGTGCTGTCGATGGAAGTGGTGCGGGGGCTTCCGGTGGATCTTCCGCGCGATCGGGGTGCCTCTGTCCGGCTTGATCCGAATCGGCTTCTTGTTACAATTACGGAAGGCGGTCGGATCGAACTCGAAGGGGAGTCCGTCACGCTCGATGGACTGCAGAAAAAATTGGGTTCGCATCCCAAGCGTCGGGAGCTGCGGGTGGGCCTGCGGGCCGGTCGGGCCGTCGATTACGAGCAGGTGATACGAGTCCTGGAGACGGTTCAGCAGGCCGGGGTAAGCCGGGTTTCTTTGATGACCCGTCCGGAATCCAAGGGCAAACGTTGAACGGACCGCTGACCCGCTCCGCGCTGTTCTCAGCGGGAGTTCATCTGTTGATTCTTTTGCCGGGGGGGCTTCCTTCGCTCACCCGTTCGGAATGGGAAGCGGGTATTCTTCAAGGGACCAGCAGTGTGGAGCTGGAGCTGACGGTTCCCTTGCAGGAAGAAGACGAAGGGGAAGAGCTTGCCGTTCCGGCAGTGCCGCCCGCGCCGGTGGAGACCTTTCTGGATGAGGGGGTGCTTGCCGATTGGAAAGCGGCCGGTTTACAGAACGACCCGCCCCGTTATCCGTTGACCGCTCGAGCCAATGGATGGGAAGGGACGGTGGTGGTGCGTGCGTGGGTGGGTCCGGCCGGCCGGGCCGAATGGTTGGAGGTTTTCCAAGAGTCCGGCCATGCTATTCTGGATCAGGCCGCCCTGAAGGCCATTCGAGAATGGACGTTTACGCCGGCGCGTAAGAACGGGAAAGTGAAAAGTTCCTGGGTGGAGATTCCGGTTTCATTTCGCCTTAAAATTGATGAGCGGAAATAGGAGATAAAATTCATGGCCGCGACATGGCTGTTGACGCTGGGTTGTGGAATCATCGCGGGTCAGTTTCATCATCAGGTGGGGATCGCCCCTGTTTTGGCGGCCATCTTGTGCGCGGCGCTGTTCCTGCGTCCTCGGGATCTCTGGCTGGTCGGTTTGGGCGGCATGCTTTTGAGGGATGCGGTGCTGGGTTTTTCTTCTTTCACGCTGGTCCGGCTTGCGGCCATCGCGCTGGTGATCGTCACGATTCAAGGATTAAAGCTTCGCCCGACACTGAAGTCGCTGCTGGCGGGCTTGCTGGTCTCCTCTCCGATTTTCCACCTGGCGCTGTCGGTGGGGAACTGGGCCACCAACGCCTGCGGCGTCTGGCCCAAGACGGCGCAGGGGCTCTGGAGCTCCATCGCGACCAGCGGACCGTACTTCCAGCGGTCGCTGGTGGGGGACGTTCTGTTCACGAGTTTGTTTCTCAGCGTGTATTCGCTGGCCACCTACGGTTTGTCGCACCGCCGCTCTCTGGCATGACGCTGAAGGGCGCGCTGATCTGGTCCGGGCTGATTCATGTCGGCCTGCTGATGGCGCGGCCTCCGGCAGGGCTGGCCGTTCCGCGCGCCGCGATCGAACCGCTCGAGGTTTCTTACCTGGGCGTGGAGCCGAAAAATAACTTCATTCCTCCTCCGCCCGTCCAATTCGCTCCCATGAAATCGGGAAACCGTACCGAACGGGTTGAGCCGATCACTTCATCGGGACCGATGAGTCGGCCGGAACCCAGGGTTGAATTTCAAAAGCGGGAAGCGGCTGTTCCCATGGAGAAACCTGCGGCTCCCGTGGTTTCTCCCGCGCCGGCCGCGTTTTCCACCACTGCCGCTGTCGCTTTGCCGGAATGGCAGTTCGCGGTGATCCAGCACAAAGAGCAGGTGAGGACGCATCTGAAGCCGCGGCTTCGCTATCCAACCGTTCAGGTGGAAGGAACCGTTCGTCTGCGCCTTCATTTGACCGCAGAGGGTCTTCTTCAGCGGGCCGAGGTTTTGGCCGCTTCCGACCCGCGTCTCACGGAAGCCGCTCTGCGGGATACTCAGGCGGCGGCTCCCTATCCCCGTTTTTCTTCCTCCATGCGCCGCCGAACGGCCACGTATGAATTCCTTGTCCGCTACCAGCCCGAATAATATGAAATTTGGATGACATTTCTTTAAGAAGAAGGTATCCTACAGTAAACCAAGGAGTTGTGAACACGTATGCCCGTTGTTGAAGTGCGCGAAAATGAACCCCTCGAGAAAGCCATCCGCCGGCTCAAGAAAAAGGTCGAGCGGGAGGGAATCCTCAAGGTTGTCCGTGCCCGCAAACATTATGAAAAACCGTCTGTGGCACGGCGGCGCAAGCTGCGCGAAAACCGCAGACGATATTAAGAGCCTAATCGCTGTTCTTGTTCTTGCTCTCGCCGGTTGTCGGAGCTTGCCATTCATGCCGCGGGAAACCATTCCAGAAGAGTTCTCCTCCGTGACGAAGCCTTTGGAGCGTCCGGCTGTCACCCGAACGGTTCTGCCCAACGGGCTGACCCTGCTCATCCAGGAAGAACATGCCCATCCTTTGGCTGCTTTTTACGCGGTCGTCCGCACCGGCTCCGCCACAGAAGGGAAGTTCCTCGGCACCGGTATCTCCCATGTGGTGGAACACATGCTGTTTAAGGGAACCGCCCGCCGGCCGGTCGGCGCGGTGGAGAAGGAAGCCCGCTCCTACGGCGGCACCTCGCAGGGATACACCACCTACGACACCACCAGCTATCAGCTGGTCGTCAACCGGGAGCATTGGTCCGAGGCGGCCGACCTGCTGATCGACGCTCTTTTTTTCCCCACAATGGATTCCGCGGAATTTTCCAAAGAGCGTGAAGTGGTTCTTCGGGAGCTCAAGATGCGCAAGGATGACCCGGGCCAGCTGGCGTGGGACCTTCTGTTTTCCAATGTCTTCCGAGTCCATCCGTACCGCATCCCGATCATCGGTTATGAATCGCTGTTGAAAGAGATCACGGCCGAAGAGACGCGCGAATACCATGAAATCCATTACGGGCCCAATCGGATGGTCCTGGCGGTCGTCGGCGACGTGTCGGCGCCGGAGGTGATCCGCCGCGTCGAGGAGTTGACCGCCAAGATCCATTCCGGCCGCGTTCCAGAGACGGCATTGCCTGAAGAGCCTGAGACCTTGTCCCCGCGCGAAGTGACTCAGGAATCGGATGTGGCAACGCTGGGCATCGCCGCGGTCGGTTTTCCCGGCGTAGCGGCCAGCGACCCGGATCTGTTCGCGCTGGATCTGCTTTCCTGGATTTTGGGCGGGGGACGGGGATCGATTTTGGAAAAAGCGCTCAAAGAAACCGGTCTTGTCCATTCGGTCGGCTGTTGGAACTACACGCCGATGCAGAAGGGACTTTTCAGCGCCACGCTGCGCATGGACCCGGAGCGGATGGATGCGGCGCTGAAAGCGTTTTGGCGGCAGATTGATCAGGTCATTGAAGCCCCTTTGCCCTCGGAGGAGCTGGCCGCCGCGAAACGGGCTCTGCTGCGGGAATATGTGGCCGGCCGCCAGTCGGTGGCGGGTCTTTCCTCCGATTTGGCCGGGTATGAAGTAACGACCGGGGACCCGCTGTTCGCCTACCGATACCTGGAAGAGATCGATCGAATCGGTCCGGCCGAACTTCAAGCGGCGGCGGGCCGCTTTCTTCGCAGGGAACGGGCCACGACGGTCCGGGTTTTTCCGAAAGACGCTTTGCCGGGCGGCACGGCGGAAGCCGGCAAGCCGGCGGTATCCGCCCGGCCTGCCGTTGAGAAATTGAAGCTGGCCAACGGGGTGAGAGTTCTTCTGCGGCCGGATACCCGCCTGCCGCTGGTGACGGTGCACGCGGTCTTTTTAGGCGGCGTGCGCTACGAAACGGAACAAACGAACGGCATTTCTGCTCTTTTGGCCCGTTTGATGACGCGCGGCACTCGCCGGCATAAGGCCGAAGAGATTACCGAAGCGTTCAAACGATGGGGAGCCGAACTGGCCAGTTTCAGCGGACGGAACAGCTTGGGGCTCACGCTGGAGGTGGGCCCCCAGCAGTTGTCCGAGTCGCTGACTCTTCTGGCGGAACTGCTGGCGGAACCCTCTTTCCCAACTGAGGAGTTGGAGAAGGAGAGGCGGCTGGCTCTGGCGGCTTTGAAAGCACAGGAAGAAGATCCCTTTGCCTGGGGAATTCGCCGGCTGGCCTCCACGCTGTACACGCAGCATCCGTATCGGCTGGACCCTGCCGGAACCCGGGAATCGGTCCAATCCATTCGCCGGGAGGATCTGGCCGCTTTTCACGCGCAAGTCCTTCAGCCCTCGCAGTGGGTGGTCAGCGTCACCGGGGATTTCAAACGGGAGAATGTGGTTCCGCTTCTTGAAGATTCCCTGGGCCGTTTCAAAGGGAAGGAAAGTGTTACCCTTTCCTTGAAAGAAGAGCCGCCGTTGAAAAATCTGCGGGAGCGGATGGAGCAGACCTCCCGGCAGGAAGCGCTGCTGCTCATCGGGTTTCCAGGTTTAAGGATCAGCGATCCCCGCGTGCCGATTTTGGATGTTCTTGAGGCGGTCTTGTCCGGGGGTGCGGGCCGGCTTTTTTCCGAGGTGCGGGAAAAGCAGGGGCTGGCCTATACGGTCGGGGCTTTCGCCGTTCACGGGCTGGAACCGGGCTGGTTCACGTTGTATTCGATCAGCGATCCCTCGCAGTTGGAAACGGTCCGGCGGACTTTGTTTGAAGAGATCCAGCGGCTGGCGCAGTCCTCCTTGCCGGCGGAAGAATTGCGGGACGCGAAAGAGGGATTGCTTGGAGAGCGGCGGATGGCCCGGCAAAGCCAGAGAACGATGGCCAGTCAGCTGGCCGGCGATGAGCTCTATGGTTTGGGTTTTGACTATTCGGACAAACTGGAGAAACGGATCGCCGCCGTGACGGCCGCGGAAATCCAGCAGGTTGCGCGGGAGCTTCTGGATCCGCAGCGCTGCGTGGTGGTGGTGGGCCTTCCGTCCGGGTCGGACGGGAAGGGGACGCGGCCGATTGTTCAAGAAGAGCCGGTCGGCACGGTCCACTGAGCCGTCCATCCGGCGGCCGGTGGCGGCCGGGATTTTTTATCCGAGCGAACCGGCCGAACTGAAAGATTCCATCGACCGCTTGCTCGGTTCGGTCGAAGCGTGCGGGGAAAAGGCGCTGGCGGTGATCGTTCCTCACGCCGCGACCCGATGGGCGGGGCTTGTGACGGCAGCCGCGTACGCGAACGCGCGCGGCGCGAAGACGGCGGTGGTGATGGGGCCGAGCCATTCCGGGTTGAGCGCTCGGTTTGGCGCGGGTACTCGAGCCGGATGGGAAACGCCATTGGGTGTTTTGCCGGTAGAGGGGACGCTGGCGCGCAGGATGATTCAGAAAGCGCCGGATCTCCAAAGGGATGACGCCGGGCAGAAGGAAGAGCACGCGGTTGAAGTCCAGGTGCCTTTCCTTCAGCGGATCGGCGTCGCTTCGTTCGTGCCGTTGACCGTTGGACCTTGCGACGCGCTGACCGCGGAGCGGATCGGGGAAGGGCTGGTTCTGGCGGGGAAACAGGCGTCACCCGCGGGGCGGGGGGTCGCGAGGGCGAGTTGGCGTCGGTACACGGCGCCGGATTCGGTCGCGGAAGCCGACGCGATCGTCGCGCGGGCCGTGGAAAGTTTGGACGGCGAAGCACTTCTTCAGGCGGTCGCGGAAAAGGGATTGTCCATGTGCGGTGCCGAGGCGGTTGCGGTGCTGTTGGCTGTGGTCAAACAGTTGGGAGCCCGCCGAGCGATCCGGGTCGGTTATGAAGTTCACCGCGACACGGCCACCGCGGTGAGTGCCGGATCTTACGTCATTGTGGAGTGATCGAAATGGAAAAAAGAGTCGACGAGAGCTGGAAAGAGCAGGTTGAAAAAGAGAAGGAGAAATTCCGCCAGGATCGTCCGGCGGCGGATTCCGTCCCTCCGAGTGAGGCCTCTCCCGCGGGCGGGCGCCGTTCCCGAAGCGGCCAGCCGCCCGCGGCCAGCGAGTTCTCCATGTTTCTCTCCACCTTATCGATGCAGGCGCTGATGTCGCTGGGAGAGATTCCACACCCCGTGACTCAAACGGCTCAAGCGGACCTGGAGCAGGCCCGCTATCTGATCGACGTCATCGGAATGCTGAAAGAGAAGACCCAGGGGAATCTATCGCCCGAGGAAGCCGCGTTGATCGAGGACGTTCTTTACGAGCTTCGGATGAAGTACGTCGCTAAAACCGAAGGAACAACGACCCCATGACCTTTCCGCTGATCTTGGGACTGATAGCCGTGGCCATGCTGGCGGCGATCCTCGCTTCACTCTGGAAGATGGTGCGCAATCCGCTGCCGCCCGAGATGCAGCAGGCGCTGGAGAAGAAAGAGCAAGCCAAGCTGGATGTGCTGGAACAGAAGATCTCCAGCCGGGTGACCGAAACAATCCGCCTGGCGCTGGATCAGTTCCAGGGCCAGGTTCGGACCACCGAGCAGTCGGTCAGCCAGAAACTTGAACAGACCCATGTGGCCCTGACAAGCGTTTCGCGCGATTTGGCCCATCTCCAGGAGGCCACGAAAAAAGTGGAGGAGGTCGGCCGGAATATGGCCACGCTTCAGGATCTTCTGCGCGTGCCCAAGATGCGCGGCGGCCTGGGAGAATTCTTCCTGGCCGAACTCCTGGCGCAGGTCCTGTCGGCGGACTATTTCACCCTCCAGTACGGATTTTCCGATGGAGAGAGGGTGGATGCCGCCATCCACTTAAGGGATCGCGTGGTTCCCGTGGATTCCAAGTTTCCGCTGGAGAACTTCCGGAAAATGGGGCAGGCGACGACGGATGAGGAACGAGCGGCATGGCGCAAGACCTTCGTGCGGGACGTCAAGCAGCACATCGACGTCATCGCCCAGAAATACATCCGGCCCGGCGAAGGGACCTACGATTTCGCGCTCATGTACATCCCGGCTGAAAATGTTTATTATGAAGCTATTATTAAAGAGGATGGGGTGGGGGACGAGCAGGGAATCTTTCAGCATGCGTTGAAACATCGAGTTATTCCGGTTTCTCCGAACAGTTTCTATGCCTACCTTCAAGTCATCCTGCTGGGGCTGAAGGGTTTGGCCATTGAACAGGACGCTCAGAGAATTTTGGAATCCCTGATGCGCCTGCAGAGGGATCTGACGGGAGTCCGGGAAAATTTCAGCAAAGCCGGCAAACAGCTGGGTTTTGCCGTCGAAAATTTTGAGAAAGCGGAAAAACACTTGAGTCGATTTGAGGACCGGCTGGAAGGGATTGAAGCTCCGCCCGATTTGCTTCTGCCGGAGTCCGAAACCACAGAGGAGAGACGGTGATGATCGATCAGGAACTGCTGAGCATCCTGGCTTGTCCGAAGTGCAAGGCGCCGGTGCGGCTGGAGGGGGAGAAAATCGTCTGCACTTCGCCTTCCTGCGGCCTGCGTTATCCGATCCGGGAAGGCATCCCGGTCATGCTGATCGACGAAGCCGAGAAGCCTTGAAGATCCTTGTTCTGCACGGGCCGAACCTCCAGCTGCTCGGCCGGCGCAATCCCGCGGTTTACGGACGCGTGACGCTCTCGGCCATCAATCAGCGGCTTGAGAAGGAGGCCCGCAAGCTGAAGCTGCGGCTGGTGATCCGCCAGCTGAACCATGAGGGGGAGCTGGTGGAGGCCGTCGGCGGAGCTCCAGGCCGGTTTGACGGCATCCTGATCAATCCGGCTGCTTATACCCACACTTCCGTGGCGGTCCGGGACGCGCTGGAAGCGGCGGCTCTGCCGGCGGTGGAGGTCCATTTAAGCAACATCCATGCCCGGGAGGCGTTCCGCCACACCTCGCTGGTCGCTCCCGTGGTGGCCGGCCAGATCGCCGGGTTCGGTCCCGACAGCTACGTGCTGGGTCTCCACGCGCTGAAAGGTTTATTGACGGCGCCGCGCAAGCGACGCTAAAATAGCACCTCTCCTATGACCATTTCCACGAACCAATTCAAAACCGGCATGGCTTTAGTGATCGACGGGGAGCTTTATTTCCTCGTGGAATACCAGCACGTGAAGCCGGGCAAGGGGGCCGCATTCGTCCGGACCAAGCTTCGGTCCCAGAAGACCGGCAACGTGATCGCCCGCACGTTCGACTCCGGCGACAAATTCCAGGACGCCTTCATTGAGAAACGGCCCCTCCAGTTCCTGTACCGGGCCGGCGAGGAGTATCATTTCATGGATACGTCCAACTACGACCAGCTCTCTTTCAAAGTTTCGGACCTCGGCGACTCGGGGAACTATCTGACCGAAAACCTGGAGGTCAAGTCCGAGATGTACGAGGGCCGATTGGTGGGGATGGAGCTTCCCACGACCGTGACCTTGAAGATCACGGAGTCGGACCCCGGCCTGAAGGGGGATACCTCCAAATCGGCCATGAAGCCGGCGGTGCTGGAAACCGGCTATAAACTGCAGGTTCCGCTGTTCGTCGGCCCCGGGGATTCGATCAAGGTAGACACCCGTACCGGCGAATACTCCGGCCGGGCCTAGAACCGAACAAACTAAAGGAGTGGATCCGTTGCTGAATCTTAAGGAACTCAAGGAGCTGATCACCCTTATGAATGAAAACCATCTCGCTGAAATCGAGCTGGAGAGGGAAGGCGGAAAGGTTCGTTTGCGCAAAGCCGGCGTCGCGGAGGAAGGGGTGATGATCGAACGGCTTCCGGCTGCTCGCCTGACCGCTCCGGCGCTGGGGCCGGTTCCGGTTCCGGATGCGGCTCCGGCCAAACCGGCCGGCACGGAGATCAAATCGCCGATGGTCGGCACTTTCTACCGCGCGCCCGCTCCCGATGCGGCCCCGTTCGTGGAAGTGGGCCAGTCGATCGTGCCGGGCCAGGTGCTTTGCATCCTGGAAGCGATGAAGCTGATGAACGAGATCAAGTCCGAGATCAAGGGCAAGATCGTTCACATCGCTGTGGAGAACGCCCAGCCGGTGGAGTTCGGGCAAGTCCTTTTTATCGTTGAGCCGGGTTAGGCGGACTGTCGGATGTTTTCCAAGATTCTAATCGCCAACCGCGGCGAGATCGCGGTTCGAGTGATCCGGGCCTGCAAGGAGATGGGGATTCGGACCGTCGCGGTTTATTCCGAGGTTGACGCTGAATGCCTGCATGTCCGCATGGCCGACGAGGCGGTTTGCATCGGCGCCGCTGCTTCCGCTTCCAGCTACCGAAACATCCCGGCCTTGATCAGCGCCGCCGAGATCACCGATGTGGAAGCGATCCATCCTGGTTACGGTTTCCTGGCCGAGAACGCCCACTTCGCCGAGATCTGCGAGTCCTGCAGGATCATCTTCATCGGCCCCTCGCCCGAACCGATCCGGCTGATGGGCGACAAGATTGAAGCCAAAAAGGTGATGGGCAAAGCCGGCGTCCCCTTGATTCCCGGCTCACCCGGAGCGATTAAGACCAAGGACGAAGCCCTGCGCACGGCCAAGCAGATCGGCTACCCGGTCATCATCAAGGCATCGGCCGGCGGCGGCGGCAAGGGAATGCGCGTCGCCCATAACGATGTCCGCTTGATCAGCGCGTTCATGACCGCGCAGGCGGAAGCCGAAGCGGCGTTCGGCGTTCCGGACGTTTACATGGAGAAGTACATCGAGCGTCCCCGCCACGTGGAGATCCAGATCGTTGCCGATCGCCATGGGCACGTGGTGAGCCTGGGTGAGCGGGACTGCTCTATTCAGCGGCGCCATCAGAAGCTCGTGGAAGAATCCCCCTCTCCGGCGGTCGATTCGAAAATGCGCAAGCGGATGGGGGAGGCCGCGGTGCGCGGCTCCAAGGCGGTCGGCTACGACTCCGTGGGCACCATGGAGTTCCTGGTGGATAGCCAAGGAAACTTTTACTTTATGGAGATGAACACCCGGGTCCAGGTGGAGCATCCGGTCACCGAGCTGGTGACGGGGATCGACCTGATCAAGGAACAGATCCGCGTGGCGGCCGGAGAAAAACTCTCTTTCTCGCAGGACGACGTCCACTGGAAGGGGCACGCGATTGAATGCCGGATCAACGCCGAGGACCCGGACCAGGATTTTATGCCGTGCCCGGGCCAGGTGACGCTCTACCATCCGCCCGGAGGGCCCCACATCCGGGTGGACAGCCATCTCTATACGGGCTACCGGGTTCCGCCGCACTACGATTCGCTGTTGGCCAAGGTGATTGCCTACGGGGCGACCCGCAAAGAAGCGATCCAGACGATGCTGCGGGCGCTGGATGAAATGACGGTCGAGCCGATCAAGACCACCATTCCATTCCATCGGAAGGTGCTGAACGATCCCTCCTTCCTCGCGGGCAAATACTCCACCGATTTCATCGAGCGGTTCTCCGCCCAGAAGCCGGCCAATGAACTGGTGGGAGCTTAACGATGGCTCGCCAAACCGATCTGGGCTCCGTGCAGATCCGAAACGACGTCATCGCTTCGATCGCCGCGCTCGCGGCCCGCGAGGTGGAAGGAGTCCTGGGCATCTGGCAGAGCCCGTTCTGGCTCAGACCCTTTCCGGAAGGGGCCGGGGTGAGGGTGGAAACCCATGATCAGGAAGTCCGGCTCTGGGTCAATCTCGTGGCGGAATACGGCGTCAACCTTCCGCAGGTGGCTTTGGAGGTGCAGGACCGAGTGCGGGAAATGGTCGAGCAGATGACCCATCTGACGGCGGTGGAGGTTCACGTCAGCATTCATCAGATCAAACCAAGACGGAGTTAGTCCTATGAAGTTATTCACCTGGATCATCCTGAGCTGCTACATCGTTCTGTTCATCCTGATCGGATTTGTCCTCATCGCTTTTTCGCTCCATTGGATTCCGATCGAAGGGACCGTTCTCTGGCTCCAGATCGCCTACCTGGAGCGGGATGCCCGCGTGGTGTTTGGGCTGATCGGGCTGGGCTTGATCCTGCTCAACTGGGTTTACGCGGATCTGGCGCTGGCGCGGGTTCGGCGGCAGAAGACGATTGCTTTTGAGAACCCGGAAGGGCGGGTCACGGTTTCGCTGGCGGCGATCGAGGATTTCATCCGCCGCTCCACCGAGGAGTTGCCGGAGGTAAAGGAACTGCGCTCCGACGTGATCGCCCGGAAAGGGCGGATCCTCGTGCGGGCGCGTGCCGTGTTTTGGTCGGACGCGCATATCCCAGATGCGGCCGAGAAGATCCAGGCGATGGTGCGCGGCAAGGTCCAAGAAATGCTGACCGGGATTGAAGAACCGGTCCATGTCCAGGTGCACGTGGCTAAGATCATACACCGGGACCAGAAAACCTCCCTTCCAGACCGGAAGAGCGTGCAGTACACGCCTCCGTTCCGAGGTTATTGATGACGGCGGTCCAGCGGATCGGGGTCCTGACGGGCGGGGGGGATTGCCCCGGTCTGAACCCAGTGATCCGGGCCGTGGTGCGCCGTGCCTTGAAGGAGGGTCTCGAGGTGGTCGGCATCCGGAACGGCTGGAAAGGTCTTGCTGAGAAGGACACGTTCCCTCTGGATTTAAGTTCTGTTTCCGGCATCCTGCATCGGGGCGGAACGATTCTGGGAACCTCCCGGACGAATCCCTACAAAGATCCCCAGAAGCTGGAGGCGCTGAAAGCCAACATTCAGTCGCTGGGTTTGGATGCTTTGATTGCCATCGGCGGCGAAGACACGCTGGGCGCAGCCGCCAAGCTGGTGAAGGAGGGGTTCCGGGTCGTGGGCGTCCCCAAGACGATCGACAACGACCTCTCGGAAACCGATTTTACCTTCGGCTTCGACACGGCGGTCAACACCGCAATGGAATCGATCGACCGGCTCCACACCACCGCCGAAAGCCACCACCGGATTATGGTCGTTGAAGTGATGGGCCGCCATGCCGGCTGGATCGCCGTGCACGCCGGAATTGCCGGCGGGGCCGATTTCATCCTGATTCCGGAACTGCCAATCCACATGGAGGAAGTGTGTGCCGCCATTCAGAAACGGCACCAGCGCGGGAAAACCTTCTCCATCATTGTGGTGGCCGAAGGGGCCGAGTTCGCCCAAGGAAGCACGGTGAATTTGGGCCAGAAGCTGGATGAGTTCGGCCACGTCCGTTTGGGCGGCATCGGCGACACGCTGGCCAAGATGATCGAGGAAAAAACCGGCTACGAGACCCGCGTCACCGTCTTGGGCCACATCCAGCGGGGAGGATCCCCGACCGCGTTCGACCGTGTGCTGGGCACCCGCTTCGGCGTCAAGGCGGTGGAGCTGGTGCTCTCGCAGGAATGGGGCAAGATGGTCAGCTTGAAAGGCAATGCCATTGTCGCGGTTCCGATCGAACAGGCGACCCGGGAACTGAAAAAAGTGGATCCGGAATTGTATAACATCGCCAAGCTCTTCTTCGGGTAAGCCCCATGGCCGGCGCTTCCTACGCAAGGGCGATTGAGGAACGGCTCACCGAAAGCATCCGTACCAAAGAACGAGTCCGGGCGCAGCTTATCCCGGTCATGGAGCAGGCGGCCGGTCTCATGATCGATGCCCTGAGCAAAGGCAATAAAATCTTCTTCTTCGGCAACGGCGGTTCGGCCGCCGATTCTCAGCATCTGGCCGCGGAACTGGTCGGGAAGATGTTCATCGAAGGCCGCCGGGCCCTGCCGGCCATCGCGCTGACCACCGATTCTTCCATCCTCACCGCGTTGGGCAACGATTTTGGGTTCGAGACGGTCTTTTCCCGCCAGATCGAAGCGCTGGGAAAGCCCGGCGATGTGGCCATCGGCATCACCACCAGCGGACAATCTCCCAACGTGCTGGCGGCCGTCCAGACCGCCCGGAAGATGGGGCTCAAAACCATCGGTTTCATCGGCAAGGATGGCGGGAAGCTCAAAGCACTAGTCGATATTCCAATTATCGTCCCTTCCGATTCCACTCAGCGGATTCAAGAATCCCATATCACGATCGGCCAGATTCTCTGCGAACTCGTGGAAGCGCATTTTGCCGGTTCTTCCTCTTCCTAAGCTTGTTCAGGTCATCCGGCGCCTGCGCCGGCAGGGCAAGCGGATCGCCTTTACCAACGGCTGTTTCGACCTTCTCCATGTCGGACATCTCGATTACCTCGAACGGACCAAGCGGTTGGCCGACATTCTGATCGTCGGCCTGAATACCGATGCTTCGGTCCGCCGGCTGAAAGGGCTCGGCCGTCCGGTCCTTCCGGAAAAAGAGCGGGCTCGAATGGTCGCCGCCTTGAAACCGGTCGATTACGTCGCTTTTTTCTCCGAACCGACGCCGATTCGCCTGATTCGGTCGATCCGCCCGGACGTCCTGGCCAAGGGAGCCGACTGGAAAGGCAAAGGAGTCGTGGGCGAGCCGGAAGTGAAAAGCTGGGGCGGCAAGGTGGTCCTCTTACCGTTTCTGAAAGGGCATTCGACGACCGATCTGATTCGTCGAGCTTCCCGGGATGCCTGCCGCTTCTAAGCGGCTTTCTCCGGCGGTTTTAAGGACCTTGGACGCTAACTTAAACCGGGCCCGGGAAGGACTGCGGGTCTGCGAAGAGGTGGCGCGGATGGTGCTTCAGGAACCCGCGCTGACCCGGCGATGCCAGCGGCTCCGCTACCGACTGGATGCCTGCACGCGTCCGCTGGCCCGCCGCGTTCTTTTGCCAGCGCGCGATTCCGTTGGAGACGTCGGCCGGCCTTCCCGCCGGGGTATCGTGCGGCCTCACCGGAACATTCGGGACCTGGCGCTGGCCAACCTCCGTCGCGTTCAGGAAGCGCTCCGGGTCCTGGAAGAATTTTCCCGGCTCGGCAGTCCCGCTCTGACCCAACCGTTGGGATCCCTTCGATTTCGGGCCTATACCCTTGAAAAAAAATTCCATTCAAAATTCTCGGCTTTACGTCATCGTTGACCGCGCTTCTTTGAGAGGGCGGGATCCGGTTCGGGTGGCCGAAGCGGCCGTCCGGGGTGGAGCAGACGTCATCCAGTGGCGGGATAACACGGTCCCGGACGGCGAGTTCTTGGCGATTGCCCGCGCCATGGGGAAGGCGGTTCGGAAGCGCGGAGCCCTTTTTGTGGTCAACGACCGGGTGGCGGTAGCACTTCGGGTTCAAGCCGATGGGGTCCATCTGGGGCATGAAGACCTTCCTGTGCGGGAGGTCCGTGCGCTGGTGGGGCGCCGGATGCTGATCGGCCGTTCCACGCACTCCCTGGCGGAAGCCAAACGGGCGCAGGCGGATGGGGCCGACTACCTGGGAGTTGGACCGCTCTTTTCCACCCCTACTAAGCCCCACTACAAGGCAGTCGGCCTGGAACTGGCCCGAAAGGCAGCTCCGGTGCTTCGGATCCCCTGGTTCGCGATCGGCGGCATTGACCTTGGAAACCTGCCTCTGGTATTATCGGCAGGTGCGGCCCGAGTGGCCGTGGTTCGTGCCGTTGCCGCTGCCTTCCAGCCGGAAGCAGCGGCGCGTGCCTTCAAGGGGCTTCTTTCATGAGTCTTCTGATCGTTGGTTCCGTTGCTATCGATTCCATCAAAACCCCCTGGGGCCGTGTGGATGAGGTCCTGGGCGGTTCAGCTACTTACGCCGCTTTAGCTTCCCGGCTCTGGACCCCCACCTCTATGGTGGCCGTGGTGGGGTCTGACTTCCCGGCCACCTACTCCAAATTCCTCTCCAAGCACGGTTTGAACGGTTCCGGACTCGAACGGGTGGAGGGAAAGACTTTTCGATGGAGAGGCCGGTACGACCAGAACCTTCAGGCGGAAACCCTCTTTCTTGATTTAGGCGTTTTTCTGAACTTTCAGCCGAAACTTTCTCCTGCGCTCCGGAAGATTCCCTACGCGTTCCTGGGAAACATCCATCCCTCTCTGCAGTGGAGCGTGCTTCAGCAGATGAGCGCTCCTCGGCTGGTTGCCTGTGATTCGCGGGACGATTGGATCAAGAACAACCGCAAAGAGTTTTTGGCGCTCCTCAAGAAGATGGATATCCTTTTTTTGAACGACAGCGAAGCGCGCCTGCTCACCGGCACGCACGGCCTGGTTCAGGCCACCAAGCAGATGGTCCGGATGGGACCCAAGGTGGCGGTCGTCAAGAAAGGAGAACATGGCGTTTTGGCTGCTTCCAAGGACGCCTTTTTCTCCCTGCCGGGCTACCCCGTCACGGAGGTGGTGGATCCGACCGGGGCCGGGGATACCTTCGCCGGAACTTGTCTGGGGGTCCTGGCTTCCCAGCGCC
>CAZKNC010000004.1:21022-22062 GCA_964553935.1 uncultured Planctomycetia bacterium
TGGGCCGGGCGATCCAATACGCTTCCGTGGTGGCTTCCATCACGATTGAGGATGTCGGTCCCGCCCGGTTGGCTCCGTTGACGAAGGGAGAGATCCTGAGCCGGTGGCGTTCCTATCAGTCGATCACCCGGATGGTTCATCTGAATCATTCTTCCGGCCGATCGGTGCGGGCGTAGTTCAATGGTAGAACGGAAGCTTCCCAAGCTTCTAGTGGCGGTTCGATTCCGCTCGCCCGCTCTTCTTTGTTGGATGGGATTGTTTTTTGTTTTGTCCGGCTGCACCCCCTATCGCGAGTCCCAGCGGCCGCAGGCCTCCGCCGGAGCTGACCCCACGCACCAGGTTCTCCGCGGAGAGACGCTGTGGTCCATTGCGAGGAGGTACGAGGTGCCGGTGGATGACCTAGCCCGTTTGAACGGTATTTCGGACGCCTCTAAACTTGAGAGCGGGCAGACGCTTGTTTTGCCCGAGCCCATCCCCCCGGGCCTACGGGCCTCTCCGAGTCCCTCGACTCGTAGAGTCGGGGACGCAGAGGCCGGAGGCCGCGTGGCGGTTGCCGATTCCAGCCGATTCGTCTGGCCGGTGCGGGGAAGGGTGATTTCGATTTTCGGCGCTCGCCGCCGTGGGACGGTGAATAAGGGGATCGACATTCAGGCTCAGCCGGGAACGGAGGTTGTTGCCGCCCGCGGAGGGCATGTCAGCTACGTGCACGAATCTCTTCCAGGATTCGGCAAGACGATCATCATTGAGCATGGAGACGGTTTTGCCAGTGTCTACGCGTACGTGTCCGAAATCCTGGTCCGGCAGGGAGATCGTGTTTCTCAGCGTCAGCAGATCGCCCGGGTCGGCCGCACCGGCCGAACCGAGGTTCCGGCTCTTCATTTTGAAATCCGGCGGGGACAAAAGCCGCAAAATCCGCTTCGCTACCTTCCATGACTGAGCCGATCCGTTTTGAACGGGAAGAGGTTCTCTCGCTTCTTTTGAAGCGGGTGGATGGGTCCCGAGCCCGCTACCGTCAGAGCGGGCGGCTCCACGGACTCGGC
>CAZKNC010000005.1:0-18596 GCA_964553935.1 uncultured Planctomycetia bacterium
AATATATCAGATTGCTTCGTCGTCACTACGTGACTCCTCGCAATGACGATGAGCGCTTTATGTCTCTAGCGCTGGATCTGGCCGCGCGCGCGAGGGGAAGCACTCGGCCCAACCCGATGGTGGGGGCGGTGGTTGTGCGCGGGGGCCGGATCGTCGGCCGCGGTTTTCATCGCCGCGCCGGCGGCCCGCATGCCGAACGATCCGCTCTTCGGCAGGCCGGGGGTCGGGCGCGCGGTGCTACACTGTACGTCTCTTTGGAGCCCTGCAGCCATTGGGGCCGGACGCCGCCGTGCACCGGGGCGATCCAGCGCGCGGGAATCGAGCGCGTGGTCTCCGCCATGGCGGATCCCAACCCGAAAAATCACGGCCGGGGCCTGCGGTTCCTGCGCCGGTTCGGAATCCGGACTTCCGTCGGGTTGTTGGAGCCGGAAGCCCGCCGGATCAATGAGATCTTTGTGACCTGGATGACTAAAAAACGGCCGTTTGTCACCGTCAAGGTGGCTCAATCACTGGATGGGAAAATCGCCAGCGCGTCGGGTGAGTCCCGCTGGATTTCCAGTCCGCCCGCGCGGCGCTGGGCGCACCGGCTTCGGGGCGAGGCGGATGCCCTCTTGGTTGGGGTTGAAACCGTGATTCAAGACGATCCGCGGTTGACGAGCCGGGGAAAAGGAAGACAACCGATCAAGGTGGTGCTGGATTCCCGATTGAGGACGCCTCCGAAAGCGCGCCTGTTCCGTTCCAGCGCGAAGGTTTTAATCGCGACGACTCCGGCCGCTTCCAAAACCCGGGAAAAACGATTGCGCCGCGCCGGCGCGGAGATCCTTCGATTTCCGACGCGCGGAGCGCGGGTCAATCTGCGGGCTCTTTTGCGGGAACTCGCGAAGCGGGAGATTTCACACCTGTTGATTGAAGGGGGAGGAGAAACCATCGCCGCCGCGTTGTCGGCGGGCGCGGTGGACCGCGTTGCCTGGGTCATCGCTCCGAAAATCCTGGGCGGCCGGCGGGCTCCCACGTCGGTGGGGGGGGGCGGGTTTCCTTTGGGCCGCTCGATCCGGATTGCCTGGTCGGATGTTCGACGACTAGGGGAGGATCTGCTGGTGATGGGAAAGGTGGCGGCGCTGTTGGTCGCTCTGTTCGCCGCGCCCGTTTTCGCGGAGGAAACCTCCGCGTCCGGGACGGAGGACGGATCGGGACAGGTCCATGCCGTTCGGGAGAACCTTCAAGCAGTCGAGGCGGAAGTTCAAAAACTGGGTCAGACGTTCACCCGGCCCGGCGGCAATGAACTGGTGTTGGCGGCGACGCAGGGAAACGCGGCGGGTGCCCGGCTTCTGCTCGACCGGGGCGCGGATCCCAACGAGCGGGACTCTTACGGAACCTCTCCGATCGAAGCCGCGGCATTAGGCGGCCATGCCGAAGTGGTGAAAGCGCTGGTAGCTCGAGGGGGAGACGTCAACCTCAAAGGATTGCTGGGTGTGACTCCTCTCATGCTGGCCGCGGAAAAAGGCCATCTGGAAGTCGCTCGGGAACTGATCGGATCGGGTGCCGAGGTCAATGCCGCCAGCCAGACCGGCCGGACGGCCCTTCTGGTAGCCGAACGCAACGGCCACACGGAACTGGCGGCTTTTCTGACGGCAGCCGGGGCGGCAGGGCAGACGGCTCCCCCACGGCCGGATCGGGATAACCGGGTGCCGGACCGATCCGAACTGGTGGAGATGGTTTCCAGCGGGGATTTGGATTCTGATCTGATCGACGCGGCGGTTTTGGGTGACGCGGAGCGCGTGAATCTTCTCCTCCGGCAAGGGGCTCGGGTGAACGCTCAGGGAGCGATGGGCATGACCGCGCTGATGCACGCGGCTCAGAGTGGACAAGCCGGGACGATCAACGAGCTTCTGCTGGCCGGTGCCGACGTCAATGCCCGCAGCCGAGGCGGCGACACGGCATTGGCCTGCGCCGCGATGGCCGGCCATGCCGGTGTAATCCACAACCTGGTGCTGTGGGGCGCGGACGTGCATATCCCAGGGTTCGCCGGCATGACCGCGCTGATGCACGCGGCTCAGAATGGGCACACCGAAGCGGCGCGCGTTTTGATTTCCTGGGGTTCGGACGTCAATCAGATGAACGAATTCGGCATGACGCCGCTCATGTTTTCCGCCCGCAAAGGGCACTTGGAAACGCTGCGGCTTTTGCTGGAGATGGGATCGGACCTGGACACCCGGGAGCGGATTGCCGATCAAACGGCGGAGGAGATTGCCAGGGCCGGCGGGCATCCGGAAGCGGCCGAGCTGCTTCGGAAAGCCGGAATCAAGGAATAGGCGGGTGTTTACCGGCATCGTGGAAACCATCGGATCGGTTCGTCGTACCGATCCGGACCGGATTTGGGTGACGCCCGAAGATTCTTTCAGCAAAGTTCGGCTGGGAGAAAGCATCTCGGTCGATGGGGTCTGTTTGACCGTCGATCAGGTTCGGGGGCGAGCGCTGGCGTTTTGTCTGCTTCCGGAGACAGCCCGGGTTTCCACGCTGGGCCGGCTTGTCTCCGGATCCCGGGTGAATCTGGAAAGGGCGTTGAGGGCTGGAGACCGATTGGGCGGCCATTTGCTCCTGGGCCATGTGGATGGGCAGGGCGAAATCCTCCGTTCCACCGCGAAAACTCCTTCCATGACTTTGGAAATTCGCGCGGCCGGGACACTGGTTTCGCTGTTGGTTCCCAAAGGCCCGATCGCGGTCGACGGCGTCAGCTTGACCCTCGACCCTCAGCTGGAACGGGACCGTTTTCGCGTCCATCTGGTTTCACACACGCTCAAGAGAACTCTGCTGGGCCGGAAGAAACCGGGACAGAGAGTCAATCTGGAGCTGGATCCGATCCTCAAGTATTTGAAGGGCATGCTATGATACGAATCGGCCGCGCGCTGAAACGGTACCCGGTTTGGATCGTCGGGCCGGCTCTGGCCGCTTTACTGCTGACGCGGGTGCTGGAGAGCGGTCAAGCCGATTCCGGTTTGCAGTCGGCCGAGGCGGTGGTGGAGCGGGTGATTGACGGAGATACCGTCGTCCTGGCGGGAGGAGCGCGGGTCCGCTACATCGGCGTGGATACGCCGGAACTGCATCATCCCCGCAAGCCGGTTGAGTTTTATGCCCGGGAAGCCAAGGAATTCAACCGGCGTTTGGTGGGAGGGAAAAAAGTCCGCTTGGAATGGGACGTTCAACGCCGCGATCGGTACCAGCGTCAGCTCGCCTATCTGTTTCTGGAGGACGGCACATTCGTCAACGCGGAACTGCTGCGCCAGGGCTGCGCGCAGCTTCTAACGATCCCTCCCAACGTCAAATACGCCGATCTTTTCGTCAAGATGCAGAAAGAAGCCCGGGAAGCGAAACGCGGATTATGGGGAAAAAGATAGTGAGTAGAGAGTAGTGAGGAGTCAGGAGCATGAAGAGCAAAAAGCGGAGTTTTAGTTTTTTCTTTTTACTGCTTACTGCTTTCTATTCACTGTTTTTAACCGGCTGCGTGAAACGAACGATTCTGATTGAGTCCAATCCTCCGGGTGCCCGCGCCTGGATTAACGAACACCCCGTTGGCCTCACGCCGGTGACGTACGAGTTCATCACGCATGGCCGCTACAAGTTCCGTCTGGAAAAGTCCGGTTTTCGAGAACGGACGGCGCGGGAAATGGTTCGGGCGCCGGTCTACGAATGGATCCCCTTGGATTTCATCTTCGAGCATCTGGTTCCGTTCCATTTGGAGGACCGGCACCGATTTCGGTACGCGCTGGAGCCCGAGCCGGTTTCGGAGCAGATGCGGGAGGAAAAGCCGGAGGATATCCAGGCCTATCTGAACGATCTGAAAAGTCCGGATCCGGAGAGGCGCCGCGCGGCACTGGTCCAATGTGCCAGCCGGAGGGATCCGGCGTCCATTCCGGCCGTGGAATTTTCAGCGCAGGACCCGGTTCCGGCGGTCCGCGGCACGGCGCTGTCGGCGCTGCGCGCTTTGAAAAAGAAAGAGTCTTTGCCGGTGCTTCTTCAGGCCCTGGAGCGGGATTCCGATCCGGAGGTTCGCTGGAGAGCCGCGATCGAGCTGGAAGCGGCGGGGGATAAGGAGGCGGTTCCCGCCCTGATCCAAGCGCTGGAGGATCAGAGTCCGCTGGTTCGTGCGGGCGCCGCCGAGGCGCTTAAGGGGATTCCGGACCCTCGATCGGTTGGACCCTTGGTCCGAACCTTGCGCGATAAAGATACCGCGGCCCGGCGCGCCGCCGCCGAAGCGTTGGGTCTGATCGGCGACCGGACAGCGGTTCCGGCCCTGGCCCGCGCGCTGTTCATTCACGATTTCCAGACGCGCCGCCGAGCGGCGGTTTCGCTGCAAAAACTGAAGGAACCCTCCTCCGCGCCGGCCCTTGTCCGGGTTTTGAACGATTGGGATCCGCAGATCCGGACCACGGCCACGGAGGCCCTGATTGAATTCGGCGGGCCGGCGGTTGTCCCGAAATTGATTCGAACCCTGCACTCCTGGAAGCCGGTTGTCCGGGAGCACGCGGCAACCGCCTTGGGCGGATTAAAAGATTCCCGAGCGGTCGAGCCCTTGAGGAAAGGCATCCTGCGGGAACCCAACGAGACCACCCGCGCCGCCATGCAGCGTGCTCTCGAACAGTTGCAAGCAGTAAAATAACCCCTTAAAACGCTGGCGAAATCCGAATATTATTTTGAGTTTCGCCAGCGTTGTTGCGGGGCGTGGCTCAGCTTGGCTAGAGCGCCTGGTTCGGGACCAGGAGGTCGGGAGTTCAAATCTCCCCGCCCCGATTTCTTCTTCGTTCCATGTGGTGGAGGGGTTTCAATGAAAACAGTTGTTTTCGGTCTCGCATTGTTTTTTCTATTTGGCGCGGTTTCCTGTGAGGCAGCCCAGCGGGGCAAAGCCACGCTGAAGGACGCCCAGGGCAAGACGGTCGGATCCGCGACGCTGGAAGAGACTGCCGAGGGCGTCAAAATCAGCTTGTCGCTGTCCAGTCTTCCGCCCGGGACGCACGCGTTCCATATCCACGCGGTCGGGAAGTGCGAAGGGCCGGATTTCCAGTCTGCCGGGGGGCATTTCAATCCGCACGGCAGGAAGCACGGCATGAAAAATCCGGAAGGAGTCCATGCGGGGGATTTGCCCAATTTAGTGATCGGGCCCGATGGAACGGCCGAGGTGGAGGTTCTGGCCTCCGGCGTCACGCTGGGGGAGGGGATGCACTCCCTGTTCCATCCGGGCGGAACCTCGCTGGTGATCCATGCCGGTCCTGACGACGATCAAACCGATCCCTCCGGCAATTCCGGTGCGCGGATTGCCTGCGGTGTCATCGAGCCGGTCCGGTAGGGAGCGCGTGAAAAAACAACTCCATGTTTTTTGGTCCGGACGGGTGCAGGGCGTCGGATTCCGCTACACCGCGGAATCGGCGGCGCTGGAGCTCGGCGTAAAAGGATGGGTGCGCAATCTTCCGGACGGACGGGTGGAGGCGATTGTCGAGGGAACGGAAAAAGTTCTTCGGCGTTTTTTGGAAGAAATCGCCGCCGGCTCCATGAAGCGCTACATCGAAAACGTGAAAACGACCTGGGAGAATGACTCCGGTTCGTTCGATGATTTCCAGATCCGCTATTTTTAGCCGATGCGGTATGGCATCTTTTCCGACGTCCATTCCAACTGGGACGCGCTGGAAGCGGTTCTGCGGGAGCTTCGCCGAGAGAAGGTGGACCGCCTTCTCTGCGCCGGCGACCTGGTAGGGTACGGCGCCGATCCGGCCGCCTGCCTGGGGGAGCTTCGCCGTCAACAGGTTATCTCCGTCGCTGGCAATCACGATTGGGCGGCCATCGGGAAGCTCTCCGCCGACTGGTTCAATCCTCACGCCCGCGCAGCGGTGGAATGGACGGCCTCGCAGCTCGCCCCCAACGATCGGGTTTACCTGGAACAGCTTCCGCTTATCTGGTCCGATTCGGAAGTGACGCTGGCGCATGGCTGCTTGACGGAGCCGGAACGGTTCCATTACGTTTTGGATCCGGGAACGGCCGCCGCGGCGCTCTCGCTGCAAAAAACCCCTCTCGCTTTCATCGGACACACGCACGTGCCGGTTTTCTTTCAAGCGGCGGAAGAGACGACCTGTCTGCCGGCGGGGAAGACGGGCGTGGAGCCCGGGCAGAAATGGCTGGTGAATGTGGGATCGGTCGGTCAGCCGCGTGACGGCGATTCGCGCGCCGCCTATTGCCTTTACGACACGGTGCAGCGATCGGTGGAAATTCGACGCGCGGCGTATCCGGTGGAAGCCGCGCAAAAAAAGATCCGGGAAGCCGGTCTGCCGGAATTTTTGGCGCGGCGGCTGGAGATGGGAGCCTGATGGATCCCCGTCAGGAAATCGAGCGGCTTCGAAAACTGATCCGGCACCACGATCGGAAATACTATGTCGAGACGGCCCCGGAAATTTCCGATGCCGAATACGACCGGCTCTACAGGAAACTGCAGGACCTGGAGAAGGAACATCCGGAATTTCTCACGCTGGATTCCCCGACCCAGCGGGTGGGAGGGGAACCCCTCAAGGAATTCGCCGTTGTTCGTCATCGCGTGCCGATGCAGTCGCTGGACAACACCTATTCGGCCGACGAGCTCCGGGAGTTCGATGCGCGGGTTCGAAAGGGCCTGGGAGAAACGTCCATCGATTATGTGGTGGAGCTCAAATTCGACGGCGTCTCCGTCTCACTCACGTACGAAAACGGCCGGCTGATTCAGGGAGCCACCCGGGGAGATGGAGAGAACGGGGACGACATCACCGCGAATTTGAAGACGCTTCGCGCCATACCGCTGTCCCTGTCGCCCCCCTTCCCAAACCTGCTGGAGGTGCGCGGCGAGGTCTACATGCCGCGCAAATCGTTTGAGGCGTTGAACCGCCGGAAGGAACAGGAAGGGGAGCCGCTCTTCGCCAACCCTCGCAACGCGGCCGCCGGTTCGCTGAAACAGCTGGATCCTCGAATCGTGGCCCAGCGGAATCTCTCCATCTTCTGCTGGGGAGTGGGCGCGGTGGAGGGC
Organism: uncultured Planctomycetia bacterium; assembly: GCA_964553935.1. Taxonomy (GTDB): domain Bacteria; phylum Omnitrophota; class Gorgyraeia; order 1-14-0-20-64-10; family 1-14-0-20-64-10; genus CAZKNC01. The sequence goes on from CAZKNC010000005.1 coordinate 7,040, forward strand.
AAGAGTTTTTCGACCCATCAGGAGGTGCTGGAGGCGATTCGCCGCTGCGGTCTGCCGGTCAACCCCCATCGGAAGCGGTGCGCCGGCATGGAGGAGGTGGTCCGTTTCTGCGGCGAGTGGGAGCCCAAACGGCGCAAACTCCCTTTTGAAATCGATGGGATGGTGGTTAAGGTCAACGATTTGGACCAACGGCGCCGGTTGGGATCCACCTCCAAATCTCCCCGGTATGCCATTGCCTACAAATTCCCGGCGGAGCGGGCGGTTACCCGGCTTCTGGAGATCGATGTGCAGGTGGGTCGGACCGGCGCGCTCACCCCTGTAGCCCATTTGGAGCCGGTTTCCTTGGCGGGGACAACGGTCAGCCGCGCTTCGCTCCACAATGAGGATGAGATCCAGCGCCTGGAAATCCGCGTCGGCGATTGGGTCAGGGTAGAGAAGGCCGGAGAGATCATCCCGCAGGTGGTGGAGGTGATTAAATCCAAGCGGACCGGCAAAGAGAGGGCATTTCGAATGCCCAGCCGCTGTCCGGTTTGCGGCGGCAAGGTGATGCGGGATCCCGAAGAGGTGGCGGTCCGCTGCGTCTCTTTAAGCTGTCCGGCCCAACTGAAGGAACGGCTGATCCATTTTGGTCAGCGCAGCGCGATGGATATCGAAGGGCTGGGCGACGCTCTGGCCGAGCAGTTGGTGAGGCAGGAATTGGTGAAGGACGTCGGTGATCTGTACCGGCTGACCGCCAAGGACCTGCTGAAACTGGAGCGGATGGGCGAGAAGTCGGCGCAGAACATCCTGAAAGGGATTGAGCTCTCAAAAACACGGAATTTGGCGCGGCTGATCTTCGGATTGGGGATCCGGCATGTGGGCAGCACCGGGGCGGAGGCGCTGGCCCGGCATTTCGGTTCCCTGCGCAAACTGACCCAGGCCGATGAGAAAACGCTGATGGGGCTTTCTGCCGTGGGACCGGTCATGGCGGCCTCCATCGCGGAGTTTTTCAGGGCGCCGGAAAACCGCAAAGTCTTGGAAAAGCTAGAGCGCGGCGGAGTGAAATCCGAAGAAACCGCCCCCCAACTGCTTTCCAAGCGGCTGGAAGGGCAAACGATCGTTTTCACCGGAGAGATGGAACGCTGGAGCAGGCCGGAAGCCGAGGAATTGGTGCGGGTCCATGGCGGAGCGGCGGGGTCCAGCGTGACCCGCAAAACGACGCTCGTGGTCACCGGCGGCTCGCCCGGCTCAAAGTACGAGAAGGCCAAGGCGCTCGGTGTTAGAATCATCACGGAGTCGGAGTTTATGAAAATGATCGGGGGGAATAAGTGATGCTTAACGTTATTCAGCCAACGGACTGGGAGGCGGGGTTCCCAGGACGGCTCGGCCGGCCCGCCGGGCCGGCCGGCCTCTCTCTCGACCTCGCTCGTCGCGGCCAGGAAATCATTCCGCGACCCCTTGGCCGCTCGGTCTCCGAGAAGCCTGTTCGCCCCGCCCCCCATCCCGTTGGCTTCAAATATCTTGTTGTTTTACTGGTTGTTATTCTTCTTGTGGGGACGGCGGGGTGCAGTCCGAAATGGCGCGCGAAATTCATCCGCAAGCGGAAGGGAACCCCGACCGCTCCGCAGGCAATCCTGGTGCTCCAGCCGGACCAGAAAGCCCTGATGCCGGCCCCCGACCGGTATCGGGAGCATTTCGCTTTCTGGAAATCCTGGCACAGCGGGCTTCTGGATTCGCTGGGTCAGGTTCGCAAGCGGGATAACGCTCAGCTCAACGGCGCCATCGGTGAGCTCCAAGCGATGCAGACCCTTCTCGTCGGTCCGCCGGCCAACCGGCTCCGGGAAATCCTGGTGGAGCTCCGGGACCTGCAGAGCGATCTGAATTCCAAGCCGGCGACCTGGCAAATTCCAGCCGCCACGCGGACCCGTCTGCAGAAATTGTTCCGGGAAATCGGCAGGAAATACCCTTATTCCAACGTGAAGGATGCCTTCGCTCCAGAACCGCCCTCCCCGCAAGAGTAAGTCCGCCTCGTCTTCGGCACCCCTGGCCGATTCCTGGATTCTCCCGATCCGTCAGACGATGGATTTTCTTCGGCTGGAACGGGGTTTGAGCGAAAACACGATTTCCGCCTACCGCAGGGACCTCGAGCAGTTCGCGGGGGGTATCGGCCAGAAACCGCCGGCATCCATCGGCCGCACCGACATCGTGGATCATCTGATGAAATTGCGTGACCGGTCGATGGCCCCTTCCTCGGTCGGCCGGAAACTGGTCGCGATCAAGGTCTTTTTCCGGTTTCTGCTCGCGCAGGGCTTGATCCGTTCCGACCCTTCCGGCGTGATCGAATCCCCTCGGCTCATGAAAGGGCTTCCGGACGTGCTGAACGTGGAGGAGGTGGGGCGCCTGTTGAAGGCCTCGGACGGCCGGGAACGGAAATCCCTTCGGGACCGGGCTCTGCTGGAGCTGCTTTACGCCTCCGGTTTAAGGGTCTCTGAAGCTTCGGGTTTGAAGCTGACCGATCTGAATCGGGAAGCGGGATTCCTTCGCTGTATCGGGAAGGGAGGCAAGGAGCGGGTCGTCCCGGTCGGCCGCCAGGCGCTCAAGTGGATTCAGAAATACCTCGAGGAGGCGCGGCCCTCCTTCAACCCGAAGCCGGAGGCGCGTCAGATTTTCCTGAACCGATTCGGCCGGTCTCTTTCCCGCGTATCGATCTGGGGGATCCTGAAGTTTTATACGCGGGAAGCCGGCATCCGGAAGCGGATCACCCCGCACACCCTGCGGCATTCGTTCGCCACGCATCTGCTGGAAGCCGGCGCCGATCTGCGCGTCGTGCAGGAGCTGTTGGGCCACTCCTCGATCGCCACGACTCAGATTTATACCCATGTCGACCGGGCTCGGCTGAAAAAGATTCACCAACAGTTCCATCCCCGCGCGTAAGTTAGTAGTAACTAATAGTCGTATATTAACATTGAATTTTATCAAGAGGGCAGGTAAGCTTTAAAACAAATCCCATGATCCACAGACGCTCCGCTTTCTGGCCGTTTTTTGCGCTCTTTTTGAGCGTTTCTCCGGTGTTTCCGCCGCAGCTGGCTCACGCCCTGCGCGTGCAGGAAGCCGCTCAATCGACCCGTGCCCAAGAACTCACCGCCGGGATGGAGGAGGAGTCCGCCGAGCGGAGCTATCGGGAAGGAGTCGCGCGAGTTCGCGCGGCGATGCAGCGGTTCGGCGTGCAAACAACGCTCACACCGGGAGAGGTCTGGATGCTGGGCCAGCTGGCCGATCCGGCCGGGTATTTGGTAGTGGGTGGTCTGGATCAAAAATTCGAAAAATGGCTTCCGGCCATCGGTCATCCCGACAACCAGAAAGAATGGGATGTCCGTTACCGGATGACGATCGCCGCCCGACTCTCCCGGGAACTGGTTGTGCATCAACAGGAAGCTCCCTGGCGAACCGGCCGGCCTCTTTATAGCGGCAGAATCGGGTTTGTATTCAGCCGAAGCGTGATCACCAATCCGTATTTTTCCCAGCTTCGAAATGGTTCCGTCCCGATTGAAATGGAGGATCATCTGCCGCCCAACCAGACGCTTAAAGACGTGCGTTTTCTGGCGCAGGGAAACAATTCCGCCGTTCCGCGATGGAGACCGGTGGAAACCGAGATGACCGTTGAGGAGGCGACAGCGGCCGGAGCCGTCGGCTATAAGACCTCGGTCATGCTTCCCGTGCAGTTGGATCGATCCGCCTATGCGCCGTATTGGAAGAAGTTGACCGATCAAAACCTGGTTTGGGTTCAGGAAAGAGCGAAAGAAACCCATTCAGCGTTCGGCGGACTCGGCGTGGGTTATCTCGCGGGGACCCTCCTTTGGGCGGCTCCACCGAAGGATTTCGCTCCACCGGTTGAATCTCTTACAGGGGCCGGCCGTTCGTTGGAGCAGTTTCAGCGGGAAATGGACCTGGAACAACCGGAGGAGTGGGCGCTGGACCTGCTGATGAAGGCATGGCTTGCGTCCGACCAAAAAAAAGAGATTGAGCAAAGCGAGCAATTTTCTTCCGCCCACGCCGAATTGACCCATCGCGTGGTCGAAGCGTGGAACCAAACGCCTGGGATCACGCTGATTCAAACGGCGGGCCCTTATTTTGTCTCCGCTCAAGGGGAGCTCGACCCGCGCGTTGTTCCAGCCCGGCAAACCATCGGTCGTCTGGCGGAACTGCCGGGTTTGAAGGGCAAGATTGTTCCCGCGACCCGAAACCGCCTGCCGGTGGTTTTTCATAAAGAGTTCACCTGGATGGCCGATGCCGGTCTCGCCGGCGCGGTGACGGTGGGCCGCTCCCTTCTGCGGTCACTGATCGACGGCCGAACTGAAAGATTTCGGTTTATGAGCGCGCATATGTTCCGTCAAGGAGTCGGCCGAGCGGCGGTCGATCTGCTGATCGGGATTGACCAGTTGAGGGAAAAGCAAGCCCCCGGCATCTGGTCGGCATACGGCATCACACCGGTTCAGGCGGAACAGCTGATCCAGATTTCCCGATCCGCCACTGGAGTGGAAGAAGCAATGACTGCGACTGCCGTGAGGCCAGCGGCGAACCAAGCCCAAGACCGGATGGACCCGCGTGCTTTGTTGAGAGCATTGAAGGGGAATCGCGGATTTTTAGAGACAGAGCAGTTTCTGGACCGGTTTTCCAGAGAGCAGACGAAGTTCATCTCATCGATCGCGTTTCTCTACGATGTCGGCATTTACTGGGACCGTCTTACGCAGCCGAAGCGGATTTTTCTTCTACGGTGGCTGGAGTCGAAGGCGCCTGAGCTTTCCACGCCGGATGCCGCGGAGCTGTACGATTTTTTCGATCACGTCTCCATCAATAAAACGGATGGCCGAATCGCGAAGGCCTGGGCTCTTCGCGGAATGATTCAGGCCGCGCGAACGGCCGCCCAAAACGGGAAGGCGCGCCAAAGGGTGGAGGCCTTTCTGCAGGATTCTCTCTCTTGGGCGGAGGCCGGCAAGCGCCAAGAGGTTTCGGAAATCCTGTCCGCCGCCGGGACGGAGGAGTTGAGAGTGGAAGTGATGGACATTGACGATTTCGAGCGTCCGTGGAAAACCCAGCTGAAGTCGAGTCAGCACCAGCAAATTGAAGCCGCGAAAAAAGCAAAGGCCCGCTACGCGATCATCCTGCCGCTGCCGCTTTCCATGACGATCTACGCGCAGGGAGATCAGCTTTTGTTTTCGGCGGAACAGGCTTTGCGGATTCCCTCCGATCTGCAGGTTGCCGTTGAGCCGCTTTCCGACCAAGTTAAAGAGTGGGATGAGATGGGATATATTCTGGCCAATGCCGGTTTGCCGGATGAGCCGCTTTACAACCCAAGAAACCTGCCCTACCAACACGTTTGGTCGGATCAAATCCAGAATATCGACCCGCTGAAACTATTGGCCGCGGTGCTGGCCAGGCATCTGAGGCTGTCGAATACCGCGGTGGTGGGGCAGATGATCTACCAGAACAGCGACCAGGCCCGTCTGGTCCTCTTCTCCCGCGACGCCTAACCTATTTCACGGTTTCCAACGGCTGTGCTACCATACTCTATTCTGCGCCTGTAGCTCAGTGGATAGAGCACTAGCCTCCGGAGCTAGGGGTCGTGGGTTCAAGTCCCGCCGGGCGCGCGTCTTTCATCGTATTCATCCAATAGGGGTCGGCCTGCGAACCGAACTCTGACATGAGCGACCGATTAAAGCGCGTTGAAGAAGCGATTAAGGAAGAGGTGGCCGGGATCCTTCAGCGGGAGCTGAAAGACCCGCGGCTTGGGTTTATCACGGTGACCCGCGTCCGGGTGTCGGCCGATCTCCAGCACGCCACCGTTTATTTCAGCGTGCTGGAAGAGAAGAAGGCCGCTGAGACGGAAGCCGGATTAAAGAGCGCGCAGGGGTTCGTCCGAAAGCTGCTGGGCGAGCGCCTGCGGCTGAGGGTCACGCCGGAGATCCTTTTCCGCAGCGACTCGTCGGCGGCTGAAACGATCCGGATTTCAAAATTACTGGGCGGCCTGCATAAAAGTGAAAACGATGCCTGAACAAAAAACGGGAATGAAGGCGGTGGTGGAGACGATCCGGCGCCACCGGCGCTTTGCCATCTCCACGCACATCAATCCGGAAGGGGATGCGCTGGGCTCCGCGCTGGGGCTGGCCTCTTTGCTCAAGCGATTGGGCAAACAGGCGATCGTGGCCACCGACGGCGGAATCCCGAAGGCGTTTGAGTTCCTGCCAAAGGTAGCCCGGGTGACGGGAAATCCGGCGGACCACCGGGCGGAGGTCGCGCTCACCACGGATGTGCCGGTTTTAAGCCGGCTGGGCTGCATGGCACCGCGGTTTCAGCGGACGAAGGTGACGGTGAACATCGACCACCACGTCAGCAATCACCGATTTGGACAGGTGAACTGGGTGGATCCGAAGGCCTCCGCAGTCGGGGAGATGATCTACCGGTTGTACCGGGTGTTTCGGATCCGACCCACGCAGGAGGAGGCGCGCTGCCTGTACGTGTCGATCGTCACCGACACAGGATCGTTCCGCTACGCGAGCACCACTTCCGCCGTGCACCGAATCGCCGCGGATCTGATCGGCACCGGCGTGAGCCCCCTGAAGGTCGCGCAGGATCTCTACGAATGCCACACGCCCAACGACCTGAAGTTTCTCGGCGAAGTGCTGAAGAAACTGCGCAGCACGCCCGATGAGAAAGCGGCCTGGCTGGAAATTCCCCTCGGGTTGTTTCAACGGTTCCGGCCCGGGTCGGAGATCGTGGATGAGCTGGTCAATTACCCGCGCGCGGTCCGGACCGCAGAAGTGGCGTTCGTCCTGCGCGAACCTAAGGCGGATGGAAAAATCCGGATCAGCTTCCGCTCCAAGGGGCGGGTGGATGTCAATCGCATCGCCCAGCAGTTCGGCGGCGGCGGGCACAGGGCCGCCAGCGGCTGCACGTTGGAAGGGACACTGCCGCAGGCGCGGCGGAGGGTATTGGACGTTGTCCGCAAGGCCGTCGCTTCCGCTTAACGGACTGCTCCTCGTCGACAAACCGGCGGGGATGACGTCGCATGACGTGGTGGACCATGTCCGCCGCCGGTTCGGCATGCGGCGCATCGGCCACGGCGGAACCCTCGATCCGGCCGCCACCGGTCTTTTGATCCTGCTGGTGGGCGGCGCCACGCGCCACGCCCGGTTTCTTCTCAATGCCGATAAAACCTACCATGCCACGCTCCGCCTGGGGGAGACCACCGACACGCAGGATGGCGAAGGCAAGATCCTTGAAACCCGTGAAATCCCTCCGCTGACTCCTCAGCAGATTGAAGAAGTTTGCCGGCGGTTCCGGGGAGAGATTGAGCAGGAGATTCCCGCCTACTCCGCGGTCCGGATTCAGGGAAAGCGTTTTTACGACTTAGCTCGAGCGGGGAAATCGGTGCCGCGCCGCATGCGGAAGGTCCGAATACACTCGCTGAAAATCGTCGAGATCTGCCTTCCGGAAATTGATCTTGAAATCACCTGTTCCAGCGGAACCTACATCCGAACGCTGTGCGCCGATCTCGGTGCCGCGCTCGGCTGCGGAGGGCATTTGAGCCGGCTTTCCCGCACCAAGGTGGGGCCGTTCACGCTCTCTCAGGCCGTGACGCTCAACTCGGCGGCGTCCGAGCATCTGGTTCCGGCCGAACGTCTGATCGGCTGAGCATGTCCGCTCCGATTGTCGCCGCCATCGGCATTTTCGACGGCGTTCATCGCGGCCATCGGAGAATTCTCGCAAAAGCGGTTGAGCGCGCGCGGCGCCTGAAGGGTGCCGCCGTCGCGGTCACCTTCGATCCGCATCCGCTGGCCGTCCTGAACCCGCCGCAGGCTCCTTCTCGATTGATTTCCTTGGAAGATCGTCTCCAGGCGTTCGCCGGCTGCGGTGTTCAGGCGGCGGTGGTGATCCGGTTCACCCGTTCTTTTTCCCGCTGGAGCCCCGAGCGTTTTGTCCGAGAGGTCTTGGTTCGGCGGCTGGCCGTCTCGGAGGTGGTGGTCGGCCACGATTTCCGGTTCGGCGTCCGCCGCGCCGGCACGCCGGATACGCTGCGCGCGCTGGGGAAAAAACAGGGTTTTCGAACCTGGGTGATTCCTCCCTTCCGGTCCGGTAAAGAAAGAATTTCCTCCCGCCGGATCCGGGAGTTGATCGCGATGGGGGATTTGCGCCGCGCGGCCCGCTATCTGGGCCGGCCGGTTTCGATTCAAGGTCGGGTGGTTCGGGGCGCGGGGCGGGGTGCCCGGCTGGGATTCGCCACGGCCAATCTTAAGGTTGAAAGCGGCCTCCTCCCGCCGGTGGGCGTGTATGCCGTGGAAGCAGGGATCGACGGCTGTGAACGATCCGGCATGGCGAACATCGGTTTTCGGCCCACCTTCAAAAAAGTCAGGAGTACTCCCAACTCCTCCCTCCCAACTCCTCCCTTACTGGAGGTTCATCTCTTTAAAATCCGGAAATCGCTCTACGGAAAACTCCTGGCGGTCCGGTTTCTCCAGCGGCTCAGAAGCGAGCGGAAATTCCGCTCTCCGGAGGCGCTTCGGCGCCAGCTCCAGGCCGACGCGCGTCAAGCCAAGCGGGTTTTCGCTTTACAGGCCCGTCGTCGGATGGTATAATCAAGCGACAGTCAAAAGTTCAATGACGCTGCTTAAAGAACCTAAAGAAAAGTTGATTCGCGATTACCGGGTGCATGGAACGGACACCGGATCCGCGCCGGTACAGGTAGCTCTCCTCACCGAGAGGATTAACCAGCTGACCGATCATTTCAAGACGCACCGGAAAGACCACCATTCCCGCCACGGGCTCCTGAAGCTGGTCAGCCAGCGTCGCAAGCTGTTGGAGTACCTCAAATCGACGAATCGCTCCGAATACAAGAAAATTCTCGACCGACTGAATCTCCGGAAATAAGCAGATCGAACGTCTGCGCAAGCCCTTCCCAAAAGTTACTTACCGACTAGCAGTCTGACGAAATGACGAACTCGAATATTCGCCGTGTCTCTCTGCGATGCGGCAAGGAAGACCTCGTTTTGGAAACCGGCCGATTGGCCAAGCAGGCCGATGGTTCCGTGGCGGTGCAGTATGGCGGCAGTCTCGTGCTGGTTTCGGCGGTGATTTCTCCCCAGCCCAAAGCCGGCGTGGATTTTCTCCCGCTGACCGTCGAATATCAGGAAAGAACCTACGCGGCTGGCCGAATCCCGGGCGGTTTCTTCAAGCGGGAGGGACGTCCTTCCGAAAAAGAGATCCTGACCTCCCGTTTGGTGGACCGGCCGATCCGGCCGCTCTTCCCCGAAGGGTTCCGCAACGAGGTTCAGGTGATCGCGTTCGTTCTTTCTCACGATGGGAGCAATGATCCCGATGTCGCCGCGGTCATCGGAGCTTCGACGGCTTTGGGATTGGCCGGGGCGCCCATTCTGCGGGTCGGCGCCTGCCGCGTCGGGCGGGTAAACGGCGAGTTCGTGGTGAATCCCACCTACGCCGAATTGGAGCAGGGGGACCTGGATCTTCTGGTGGTGGCCAGCCGGGACGGCGTCGTGATGGTCGAAGCTGGAGCCAAAGAAGTGCCGGAGTCCGTCATGGTGGAGGCACTGCGCTTGGGGCAGGAACAGGCTTTGAAGACGGTGGCGCTCCAGGAGGACTTGATTGCCGGATCGGCCAAGTCCAGGCAGTTTGAACTGCAAGATGTCGACAAATCCTTTTTAGACCGGGTTCGGCAGGCCGCCGGGCCGCGCGTCGACGCTTTGTTGAAGGCGCGCAGCGAAAAAGAGGGCGGGGAGAGCGGCCAAAAACAGCTGGTCGCGGATATTCTGGCGGAGGTGCAGAATCCGGAATCCACGGTGACCGAAGCGCAGGTGCGGGAAGCGATCGATGCGCTGGAAAAAGAAGCCGTCCGTCAGGCGATTCTGTCGCGCGGCCAGCGGGTCGACGGCCGGGATTTGACCACCGTTCGGCCGATCACCTGCGAGGTCGGGGTTTTGCCCCGCACGCACGGGTCGGGTCTTTTCACCCGCGGGCAGACGCAAGGTCTGGTTTCCACGACGCTGGGGACCGGAGCCGATGAACAGATGATCGACGCGTTGCCGGGCAAGTGGTACAAATCGTTCATGCTGCACTACAATTTCCCGCCGTTTTCCGTTGGAGAGGTCCGACCGATGCGGGGAGCGGGCCGGCGCGAGATCGGACATGGGGCGCTCGCGGAGAAATCTCTGCGCGCGGTCATGCCGACGAAAGATGAATTTCCCTACACGGTGCGCGTCGTTTCGGAAATTCTGGAATCGAACGGTTCTTCCTCGATGGCTTCGGTGTGCGGCGCCACGCTTTCCCTGATGGATGCCGGCGTCACCATCAAAGCGCCGGTTTCCGGCGTCGCCATGGGCCTGATTAAGGAAGGAGAGAAGTTCAAGATCCTTACCGACATCATGGGTCTCGAGGATCACTACGGCGACATGGACTTCAAGGTTGCCGGAACCGCCAGGGGAGTCACCGCGCTTCAGCTGGATTTGAAATTGACCGGTGTTCCGGTCGAACTGCTGGCTCAGGCGCTCGAGCAGGCCGGTCCGGCCCGCTCGCATATCCTGCAGAAGATGCTGGAAGCCATTGCTGCTCCGAGGCCGGAGCTTTCTCCTTATGCGCCCCGCATCACGGTGCTGAAGATCAATCCCGAGAAGATCGGCGAGCTGATCGGGCCGGGCGGAAAGAATATCCGCCGCATCACGCAGGAGACGGGTGCCACCATCGACGTCGAAGACGACGGTACCGTGAAAGTGGCCTCGGCCGATCCGACCGCGGCCAAGAAAGCGGTGGAGTACGTCAGCGCCATTGCTCAGGAAGCGGAGATCGGCAAGGTTTATCAAGGCACGGTGAAAAGGATCACGAATTTCGGCGCTTTTTGCGAAATCGCTCCGGGCAAAGAAGGGCTGTGCCACGTTTCAGAGCTTTCCGATCAGTTTGTTCCCAAGGTGGAAGATGTCGTGAAACTTGGGGACACGCTGGCGGTGAAAGTGGTGGAGATCGATTCCCAGGGCAGGATCAATCTCAGCCACAAGCAGGCTCTTTTGCCGGAGGGCACGCCTCCTGTTCCGCCCGCGCGAAGGCCTTCGAGCGGCGGGGACCGGGATCGTGGAGATCGGCCGGGTGGAGGAGAACGGGGCCGGCACGGTGATGACCGCGGCTTCCGCCGGAGCGGTGGAGGCGGTGGATTCCGCCGCGGAGGACCGGACCGGGAGAGACGAGCTCCGCACTCGTCCGCCGGGTCTTCCCACTCGCGTAGCTGATCGTTATGGCGCGCGCCAAGCGTGCGTTTAAGTTCCTGACTCCCCAGAGGCTCAATGAGCTCTGGGGAGTTCTGCTTTTAGCCGGTTCTCTCTTTTTGCTGATGAGTCTGGTTTCCTATCATCGGGAGGATATCTCGTTTTCCACGTTCCCGCCGTCTGCGGAGATCCGGAATTTATGCGGCGTGGTCGGAGCGGGTCTGGCGTTCCTGGTTCGCGAGGGGATCGGGCTGACCGGCTACGTTCTTCCGCTGCTTGGTTTGCTTTGGTCGGTTTCTCGTTTTAACGGGCGC
>CAZKNC010000006.1:0-2372 GCA_964553935.1 uncultured Planctomycetia bacterium
CTTGCCCGGCGGACGGCGGGCGAATTTCCGACGCATCGGCCCGCGATTAAAAAATAGGCCTCCGGCACGGCTTGCCGGATCAGGACCGCCGCCTTCAGGAAATCCAAATGGCGCTTCGCCGGGTAGAAGTTGCCCACCAGCGCGATGAGGGGTGAAAAAGAGGGGATGCGATGTTTTTTCCGGAGCCATTGGGGTTTCGGCCGTTGGTTCGGAGGAGGAGAGTCCACCCCGTGGGGGATCACGTGGATCTTGCTCGCTGGAAGATCCCGGAATTCGGGTACCAAAGCTCGGGATGGAACGACGATCTCTCCACCGAAATGGGCAAGCGCCAGACGCAGGGGCGCCAGAGTCCGTGGGGAGGGATAGGGCAAGGAGGGGTTCAGTTTTCCGCCGATGTACCACAGGTGAGGCACCCCCGCTTGGCGGGCCGCCAAGGCGCCTTCCATGGCCGCGTAGAACGACTGAACGAGATCGATCTTCTTCCTCCGGATCAGGCGGCAGAGATACCCAAGGCGATTTCCCGGCGGCGCGCAGCGGCTGTGAATGCCCTGCTGCCGAAAAACCCTGCCGATCGGTTCCCGCGCCAAGGTGACCACGGTCGCCTGTACCCGGTCGGGGTCTAGATGCTGCAGCAGCGTCAGCAGGCCGGTTTCGACTCCTCCGAGGGAGGCTCCCGTCAGGACGTAGAGAACGCGCACGCGGCGGAGAAGACCTTTCGTTCATCGGCCTGCGCCGGCAGGCCCAGGCGGGGCCGCCATTTGGACAGGAAAATCCGCCGGGCCTGGCGGAACAGCCGGCGGTGCCGTTTCGGACTGCCGGATCCGGCTCCCTCATGGTGAATGAAAAGGGAAGGGACGCGGTACAGGCGGAATCCTTCCAGCCGGAGCCGCACGGAGTAGTCGCTGTCTTCTCCTCCGAAGAAGAAGCGCTCATCGAAAAGCCCGGTGCGATCGATGACCGCCCGGGGGATCATCAGGCAGAACCCGGACAGCGCTGGGACGCTTTCCACGCGGCCGGAATGACGCCGCCGGACCGCTTCATCCGTCAGGATCATCAAGGTCTTTCGGTCCGGCAGGTCCCGCCGGTTCCAATTCATCCGGTAGCCGTGGCCGACCGATACGGGACCGACCGCGCCCACCCGGGGCGCGCGGGCCGCTTCCAGAAGGCGTTCCATCCAACCGGGTGGAACGAGGGTATCGCTGTTCAGGAAGCAGAGGTATTTCCCGCGCGAAGCCCGGATCCCCTGATTGGCGGCTTTGGTGTAGCCGAGATTTCGGGCGTTCTGGATCACCCGGACCCGGGAAGGCAAGGAGGAAAGAATCCGTTGGATTCTTTTGGACCGGCTGTTGCTGACGACGATCAGTTCATAAGGGACCGTTGTCTGTTCAAACACACTGCTCAGGCAGGCCGCCGTCATCTCCGGCGTGTTCACGGTCACGACGATGATTGAAACCCGAGGGGGTTTGGGTGGCATCGAAATGGTATTCTAACTCCCATGCGGTTTTTTCGGGGACTGTTTGTTGCGGTCTGGCTGGCGGTTCAGGCGGGCCTTCCCCTCGTCATGAAGTTCGGTTTTCCGCCGGTCCACTACCGCTACGCCCGGTTCAGCTGGGCGATGTACGGCCGACCTCCTTTGTTCTACGAGGTCCGTTTATTCCGGGGATCGGCCGAGGGACCCCCGCAGCGTCTCCAGGAATTGTACCTGTCTCCGCAGCAGGTGGAGGAACGGTATGCCGGCTTGGTCCGTCACATCGCTCAAACGCGCGCGGACGGAGCGGTTTACGGCGTGTCTCTGCGCTGGATCCGGAGCTTTGAGCCGGACTTGCCGGAACGGCGGGAATTTCAATGCGAAAGCCGTTAAACCGGTGGTCTGTTTTCCGGATCCTGATGGCGGCGACCACGCTTCTGCATCACCTTCCTCATTTCGAAGGGATGATCCGCCAGTATGAAGGCGGCTCGTTTCATCCGCCGATGCTGCCCGGGCTTCCCGGGATGCCGGAATGGGCCGGCTGGATCTTGATTCCGACCCGGCGGATTCTTGCCGTGACGCTGCTGTTGGGCTTGTTTCCGCGCGTCAGCGCTGGTCTGCTGGCCGCAAGCGGGTTTTACATCTTCCTGCTGGATTCCTCCCATTATTCCAACACCGCTTATTTTCATCTGATCTTGCTGGGCCTGCTGGCCTGCCCGAACGATCGCGGGCAGGGGGAGCGCCTGATCCGAATCCAGATGAGCATCGTCTTCTTTTACTCGGCGCTGGAAAAATGCTTCAGTCCCTTTTGGGGTCTCTCCGGTTTGATGCTGAGGGAGCTGGCGGCCCAGCGGTTTTGGCCGGCGGGAATATCTTGCTCGAAGGGCCGCCCGGCACCGCGAAG
>CAZKNC010000006.1:2382-17503 GCA_964553935.1 uncultured Planctomycetia bacterium
TTGGCCGGCAGGAATCCCTTGGGGCGGGGTAGGGCTGGCGATCATCGGGCTGGAGTTCTATTTGACCGCCGCGCTGTGGTGGGCCCCTTTCTGCTGGGTTGGAGCGGCCGCCGGAATTTTCTTCGCGGTTGCCCTGGAAATAACCATGCGGCCCGCTCTGTTTTCCTGGGACCTTCTGGCCTGCTGGATCCTGCTCCTGCCGGCGCGGCCGTCCGACCGGCTCCGCGCGCGCCTGCCGCCGTACGGGCTTCTAGGAGCGCTTACCCTGGCCGGCGCCGTTCTTCGGTTCTGGAAACCGGGCCTTCTTCGCTTCTTTTAGCAGGCGCTCGGTTTCCTGTCGGGCCCATGGATTGGTTCGGGAGGCGCTTTCCCAGTGCTGGCGCCAGAGGTATTGCATCTGCCCGCGGAGGGCCACGATCTTCCATTGTCGGGCGATCTTGAGCGCCAGGTCGTAATCTTCGGTGGAAAGAAGGGACTCCTCGTACCCTCCGACGGCTTCCATCGCTTCCCGGCGGATCAGGGCGCCTGCGTGCGAGATGACGTTGAACTGGAATTCCGTTTTTCCGTTTGGGGGCCGCGCCTGAAAAACGGTTTGTAGGAGACCCTGGGAACGGATTCCCATCCGGTCGCCGTAGACCCAGCCCACCCGGGGATTTTGCTCCAGGATCCGGACGAAACGCTGCAGGCAGCCCGGCAGCATGATGTCGTCGGCGTCGCAGACGGCAATGTATTTTCCTTTCGCTTCCCGCAGAATTCGGTTTCTCGTCGCGGGGATTCCCTTCTGCAGCGGGTTGGAAACAAACCGGATTTTCGGATGCCAGGCATATTGCTGGATCACCCGGGATGTTCCGTCCAGCGAACCGTCATCCACGATGATCACCTCGAAATCCTGGAACTCCTGCGCGAGCACTGATTCGATCGCTTGATCGATCCAGGGCTCGGCTTGGTGGGCGGCCATCATGACAGTGACCCGGCACCGGGCCGGCTTATTCGGCCGGATTTCCCGGATCAAATCCCGCTGGAGCATTCCTTCGACCTGCTGTCGGAGGAGCCGGGAACGTGTTCGCCGAAATTGCTCGAGATCCAGCCCTCCGCGCAGGGAGTTCCAAATCCGGTTGGTTGAAGCGGAGGAGATAAAGACATCCAGATCGGAGAAACGGACCAGAGCGGTTTGGTTCAGCGCTTGGGCCAGAAATCCTCTTCGGACCAGCCGGCGAGGCGCCGTTGTGTTCGGGGGAGGCCGGAAGGATGCCGGCTCAGGCATTTGTTGCCGAAGCGGGATCTGATTGTTTAATTGTCGAAGCAGGGCCGGGAAGTCGATCCCCGTCCGGTTCAAAGGGGTGGTCCACTTTTTGAGAAAGTGATCCTCCGCCCACTCGACCAGCTGCCTGCGCCGTTCCGGTTTGGAGGAAGCTCCCTGTCGGTGATGCACGAAAAGGGAGTGAACCCGGAGCAGTTGATAGCCGCGGATTCTCAGCTGAAGGCAATAGTCAATGTCTTCGAGCCCGAAGAAATAGCCTTCGTCGAAGGGTCCGGTGGCCGCCATCGCGACCCGTGAAAGCAGAAGACAAAAACCGTGAAGAAACGGGACAACCTCCTGTTTCTTCCGCCGGTTGCGCTGCCGCAGCAGCTTGTCCGCCAGCGCTGTTTTGGCTTCGTCATCCGGTAAGAAGGGAAGCGGCCAGGGCTTTCCTTGAGAACGGCCGCGCAGTTTGTACAATTCATCCGAAGCGGGTCCCACCGCCGCCACGCCTGGTTTTCGGAGCGCTTCCAAAAGGCGCTCCAGCCACTGGGGGGGTACCAGCGTGTCCGTGTTGAGGAGGCAAAGATATTGGCCGCGCGCGGCGACGATCCCTTGATTGGCCGCCCGGCTGAACCCGAAGTTTTCCGGATTCTGAATCACCCGCGCCGATGGAAATTCCCGGAGACACCGGCGGATGGCTCGTGCCCGGCTGTTGTTGATGACGATCAGTTCGTAAGGGACGGAGCTGTTCCGGACGACCGACCGCAGGCAGGCCGCCGTCATCCGGGGCGTGTTCATCGTGATAACAATGATCGAAACCAGCGGGGGGGAGTTCATCGGAAGAGCCGCTCGTGCCTTTTCCGGAGGCGAGCCTGAAGCCGTGAAAACGCCGGATGTCCTTCAAGTCCTTGGGGAGTCACCCGGAAAGAAAGATTATGCCCATGGACCCGATAGAACAGGACGGGACTATCCAGGAACGGAAGCGGCTGAAGCAGAGAAAACCGATAAAGATACTCTTGATCGTCCGCGGGAGCAAACCGTTCATTCAACGGCCCCACTTTTTTCATGGCTTCCCGCCGGAACAGCGTTGCCCCCATGGGGTTCAGCGGGCAGCGCCCATAGACGAACAGCTCCGGAATGAGGCCTCCCAGGCGGCGGCTCATTTGCCGGACGCACGATCGAACCGCGCGGGCGTACGGCTGAAGCGGATGGTTCTTGGAAAGGGCCCGCCCTGATTCGTCGATCAGACGGTTGACCCCGCCGATGACGGCTAACGCGCGCGGATGACGATTCAAAAAAGAGATTCGTTTGGTCAGGGAGTCCGAGGTCATGAGGTCGTCGCTGTCGAACACGGCAACCCACGGACCGCGCACGAGGGTGAACGCCTGATTAACGGCGGCGGCTTTGCTCCGGTTTTTTCTTATCCGGAGATGGCGGATTCGCGGATCGGAAAAGGATTGGGCGATGGAGAAGGATCGATCGGCGGAGCCGTTGTCCACCAGGATGAGTTCGATGCGGGCATGGTTTTGACGAAGGATGCTTTGAATCGTTTGGGCGAGGAATCGCTCGCGATTAAAGAAAGGAACCACGATGCTGACCAGATCGTTCATGGAGAATTTTTTTTGAGCAGTTTCCGGAACAAAGAAGGGATCTCCGGGATTTTCGGGTCCGTGTATTCCAACTCAACCGCGGGGGCTTGCCGGACCAGTTTCTCGAACAGGTTCAAATGTTTCCGGGAGAGACCGTTCAGGGATTTGTTCCGATACCAAATAAAATGGTCATCCTCCAGAAGGCGCGCCAGCGCTTGAGAAGGATGCAGGCGCCGGATGCTCAGCGTGCCTCGGGTCTTGAACTTCGGAAAGACCAGCAGGCGAGGGATGCAGGATTCCTGAATGGATTCCGGCCGCCATTGGTTCACCGGGATCAGGATGCGCTCAGGTTTGGATTCACGCGCCAGTTTTTCCAGCTCCGGGAAGTTAGCCGCAGAGGCCTGATCCAAGCGGATTCTTCGGGGGAAGGCCAACGCCGCAATGGATCCGGCCCGTTCGCAAAGCACCGGCTGTTCGTCGCTTAAGAAATGGAAGCCCTGCTGCACCGCGCTGGCGGATAAGCTGCTTTTTCCGGCACGACTGTGTCCAATGATCAGCACTCCTGAAGGGCCCTCGGCGACGCATCCGGCATGCAGAAAAAAAAGAGAGCGCCGCTTCAGCCAAAAAGAAACCGGCTGTGTGAAGCAGAGATGGTAAGCCGGGTCCGGCAGCAGCTGAGCTTCAGGAACGACCGCGGCGCGAATTCTTTTTTTACGGGAATCCGTCAGCACCGTTACCAAGCTGTAGGCGAAGCGAAGAACGGTCGTTTGGTCAGGAAGGATCCGATGCTGGGCTTCCATTTCCCGATGAGGAATGAAATCCGGGGGATAGCCGTTTGTTTCCGAGAGACGGGGCAGCGCCGACAGCCGGAGGCGAATCGTCCGGCCGGATAGCCGGGTTTTCCGGGTTTGGAAATACCGAAGATCCTCTGAGAAATGCTGGAAGAGCACAGGGTGGTCGGAGACGAGCTGAAAGGAAAGCCCGTGAATATGGAAGGAACCGGTCATCAATCGACTCGCACCCCGGTGAGGTTTAAGTGCGGAAGGAGAGATTTGAACTCTCAAGGGTTACGAAATTATGCCGAGGCGGGGATTTGAACCCCGATGGAGTTTCCCCCACGGCCTTCTGAGGACCGCGTGTCTGCCAGTTCCACCACCTCGGCGTTAAAAACAGGATACCCCTAAAGAAAAGACTCAGCAATCCTGAACTTTCTTCGGAGGCAGGGAAGATCTCGACGATAATAGATCGATTTGAGCAATACCTCCGAATTTTTCTTGGCATAGTTCAACCTCCAAACCCGTGTTCCTTCGTGGATTTGTCCCCCCAGGCTTAAAAGGTTAAACACCGTTTGTCGGATCCATTCAAGGTGTGACTGGCTTGCGGAATAAAATGTTACATACAACCGTTTAGAATTCGGAAAAACGGAATCCTGATAAGTCCGGATGCATCCATCTCCGTCCAAACTCCCCCTGAGAAAATCAAAGAAAAACTTGTCAGGGATTTCCAAGGCACCCAGAATCTTTGATTTCTTGGGTGTTAACCCGATCTGTACCAGCCATCGATAGAGTTTTACGTTACCAAACTGAATGCGAGAATAACGTTTCGAAGAATAACCGCTTGTTTTCCATGCAATGCGATTCTTCAGGTTCAAGCAGCGCTTAAAAGTCTCAAGCTGCTCCATATCCTTGGAGGTTAATTCGAGGTGGCGTCCATCCTTGGAGAGATTCCCGTCGGTTGCAATGAGGCCCACCGCGTAAGCAAGCGGTGAAGTCCAATGGATGTCCATAGTGTAAACGATAACAGGATAGAATACGCTTGTCTACTATCCGCCACTTCCGCTTTTGGCCACGATAGCAAATTTACCGGGATTCCGCCATGCTTTGCTTGACAAACCGGACGAAATTTTCCGCCTGAACCGATGGTTTGAATTCCAACCGCCGGCTGTTCGCCCGAGCCCAGGCCGATCGTTTTTGATAGAAAGCCGGAGAAGAGCGCAATCGCCGGATCGCCGCGACGTAACCGGCCGCTTGATGCGGAAGCCGGATGAGACAGCCGCCTTTTCCCAGCGTGTGCGGAATGGCTCCGCGCGCCGCGGCGACGACGGGAATGCCGTTCATTTGCGCTTCCAGGATCACTCGGCCGAACGTTTCATCGTATTGGGAGGGAATCAGCAGGATATCGGTGATGCCGTACACCCGACGCATGTCGGTCTGATGGCTCCAGATCTCGACGTTGCTTAAGCCCCGGACGGCCTGGCGGCACTCGGCCAGGCCGTTTCCCCAGCCGCCCTCCACAAATAAGAACCGTTCGTCCGGCAACCGCCGGGCGGCTTCCGCGGCAATGGCAAGCCCTTTTTCCGGAATGGGGTT
Organism: uncultured Planctomycetia bacterium; assembly: GCA_964553935.1. Taxonomy (GTDB): domain Bacteria; phylum Omnitrophota; class Gorgyraeia; order 1-14-0-20-64-10; family 1-14-0-20-64-10; genus CAZKNC01. Next base: position 7,584 of record CAZKNC010000006.1, read on the forward strand.
GATGAAGGTGATATATTTCCGTTTTCTTTTTTTGACTCGATAACGGTTTTGCTCGATCGAATGCAGGATCAAGCCCACCTTCTGAGAGGTTTTAACGGCGGCGAGAGAGGCGGTGAACGGCGAATGAGCGATCACGTGGATATTCTCCGGGAACCGGAAACCGTCAAGGATTTCCTCCACGCGCTGGACCGAAAAGAAACTGGGGAAACCGCGTTGGGCGGCGTGCTCCAGCAGGGGAACGGTTTGCGCATCCCACAGATGTCCGAGAACAACGTCGGGTTGAAAACAGCGCAGGCGATCCTCCAGCAGGGGCTTCATCGGTCCAGACTGCGGATGAATCCTCCAGCAGGGGAAACCGAGGCCCCGGTCTTTCAAAATCAGCTGGCGCGGTCTTCGAAGCAGAAAATCCGGCTGCCAGTGCCTGTCCAAAACCGGTTTTTGAACAGGGGCAGCCGGAAGTCTGCAGAGGACCTCGAATTTCCAGCCCTTTTTCCGCAAACGGCCGAACAGCGACAGAATGAACTGTTCAGCCCCGCCGGAAAAATGCGGAAAAAAAGGCGCTTCCGTGACGAAAAGAAGTTTCAAAGCAATCCGGTTTTTTTGAGCAAGCCTGCGAATGCTTCCACTACCTCCGGGCGGAACTGGGTTCCGGCACAACGGCGCAGTTCCGCCAGGGCCTGGGCCGGGGTGCGGGCCTGCTGGTACGGCCGGTAGCTGGTCATCGCGTCGTAGGAATCGGCCACGGAGACGATTGCCACCAGATCCGAGATCTTGGACCGGTCGATTCCGTAGGGATATCCGGAGCCGTCCTCCCGTTCGTGGTGGTAGAGGATCAGTGAAAGCTCATCTTCCGACAATCCCAGCGGCGTGAGGATTTTCACCCCGATGGTCGGATGCTGGCGCAGGGCGGCTCTCTCCTCGGGAGTGAGCGTCGAAGGTTTTTGAAGCGTCGCGTCATGGATCCCGATCTTGCCGATATCGTGCAGAACGGCCAATTTGGAAAGGGTTTCGATCTCCGCGGGGGATTTTCCCATTGCGCGCGCGATTTCCATCGCGTACCGCGTGACCGAGCTGGAATGGCCCCGCGTGTAGGAATCCTTCGCTTCCAGCGCGGAGGTCAGACTCTGAATCGCATGGAGGAACGCGGCTTTCAGCTCTTCGCGCGAAGCACGCAGTCCGCGCGTCATCCGATTGAACGCCGCGGCGGCCTCCTCGAACTCATCCCCGGTGCCCATCTGAACCGAGGACTGAAGGTCGCCCGATTCCACCCGGTGCATTCCCTGAACCAGCCGGTTGAGCGGACGGGCGATCCGGCGCGCGATCCACCCCCCGAGCAGCAAGCTGATCCCCACGGCGAGCCCTCCGCTGAACGCGAGGAAGCGGAGAAATCTCTGGCGCAGAAGAAATAATTGCTGATCGTACACGTCCACACCCAGAAGGGCGACCACCTTGCCGGAGCTGTTTCGAATCGGCGCGTAGCCGGAAATGGAAACGCCCCACGGATCCCTTACGCTCTTTCGGTCTGCCGAGGGGGCCTTGAAACCGGCCCATAAGTCAGGGATATTTTCCGCTTTGTATCGGCGGCCCGGCTGTTTGGTTCCGCCGCCGACATCGCCGACGAAAATCGTTTCGCCCGCGCGCGGGCTTTTGACCATGGTCCAGACGTAGCGCAGGCCCGGATTGGCCGCCAGGATCTGGCGCAGTTGGGACTGGAGCTGCGGGTAAAGCGGCGACTCGAGCGCCGCAGGAGTCGCGGGGATGACCTGATGCAGATCTCCATCCACCGAAAGGGCCGCGGTCGCGGCGATGCTGGTGACTCTTGCTCGCAGCGCTTCCCGCTGCTCTTCGGACATCCGGGTATACACCACGGCTGTGAGGACTCCCACGGTCCCGAGATTCGCGGCAAGAAGCAGAAGTGAAACCTTTCTTTGGAAATGCATGGCTTCTGAACTAAGAATAACACCCGCGACAGCGGCTTGATAGACTGATTCCGATGTCCACGCGTTTGGATCAAGCCGTTGCCGACTGGAACCGCTCTGCGGAACGGGAGTCGATGCTTCTCTTGGGCCGCGCCGTGATCACCGAGCCCGGCCGTGAGCGGATTTCCGCGCTGCTGCCCAACGGCATCCACGTGGAGCAGCTCCTGGAAATCTCCGACCGGCATTACGTCCTGCCGCTGGTGATTCACCACTTGCTCCGGGAAGCGGAAATTCCCTCCGACCTCTTCGAAACGCTCGAGCACCTGCGCGAAGAGCGGGGGGTACGGAGCCGGCAGCTTGCCGATGAAATGCTCCGGATCGTACGTCTTCTGGAGACGGCGGGCATTCCCGTTGTGCCCTACAAAGGGCCGGCTTTGGGCCATCTTTTTTACGGAGATTCCGCGCTCCGTTCCTGCATTGACTTGGATTTTCTGGTTTCTCGAGCCCATTCCGAACGGGCAAGGGATCTGCTGCTTGAACAGGGATACCGTCCGGTCCGCGATTGGACGCCCCCTCAAGAGCGGATGGCTTCTCAAGCGGAAGCCCATCATCAGCTTCTTCGGGAAAATCCGGATATTCACGTGGATCTGCACTGGCAGCTTTTGGCCGATTACACCGCGGTCCGGTTCGATTCCGACGCAATCCTCGCTCGAGCGAGGCGCGGTTCTATCGAGGGTGTTCCGGTCCGCGTGTTTCGTCCCGAAGACCAACTCTTAATTCTCGCGGCTCATGCCGCCAAGCATTTTTACGAACGGTTCATCTGGATCAACGATTTGGATCGCCTCCTCCAGAGAAGTCCCGAGATGGACTGGCTCTGGGTTCTCCAGGAAGCCGGGCGCTTGGGGATTCTTCGGATTTTGCGCATCGGTTTTCGACTGGCCGAGCAGCTGCTTCAGACGGAGCTTCCAGAGCAGGTGCTCACGGATCTTCGTTCGGATTCCCGTGTCGATCCGCTGGCAGCCGATGTCCTGCGGTGTTTCTGGACCGTTCCGCTGGACGGCGCTTCCTGGAGCCGGAAAACAAGATGGTTTCTTCAAGCGCGCGAGCGGTGGAGGGATCGGACGGGATACCTGTGGGGTCTTGGGAAGATTTACCTGACGCCGACGTCCAATGATTGGGAGGCAGTTCGTCTTCCGGACCGGCTGTTTTTTCTCTATTACGCGCTGCGTCCACTTCGAGTGGGCGTGAAATATTTCCGCAGGGTCTGGGTGTGAGTGGTTCTCTTTTCCGCTGGATCAAAAGTTGGAGGCGCACGCCGCTTCAGGATCATTTCCCGTGGATGCCGTTTGCCGCGGTCGCGGATCTGGAAAATCGGCTGAAGAGACCGGGAGCCATTTTCGAGTTCGGCAGCGGAGGCAGCACCTTCTTTTTCGCGTCTCGAGGGCATCGGGTGGTCACGGTGGAACATGATCGAAAATGGCATGAGCAAATTTTGAAAAAAATCCGTGCCGAAAACTGGTCCGACGTCGAAGCAATCCTTCGGGAGCCCTCCGCAGAGGAACAGGATTCCTGGGATCCTTCCGATCCGGACCGGTATCACTCCGGTGTTCCCGCCTATCAGGGTTTTTCATTCCGCTCTTATGCGGCGGTGCTTGATGATTATCCGGATGCCTTCTTTGATCTGGTGTTGGTCGATGGGCGAGCCCGTCCCAGCTGCATCAAACATGCGCTGCCGAAAGTGCGTCCGGGCGGCTGTCTGGTTCTCGACGATGCAGGGCGGCCCCGCTATCGATCCGCGCGGACGCTTCCGTCGCCGTTGTCCTGGAAACTTCGGATTTTTCGGGGCTTGCGGCCCTATCCATTTCAGCGGGTTTCCGGTTCCGGTTTGGATTCATTCCGGGAATTTCCGATCGGTTCTGCCGCTTTTTGGGAAAAGCGGCCGTGAGTTCCCGCGCGCGGCGGTTCCTTCAAACCGTTTTAACGCTGCTGCCTGCGGTTGTTCTGGTTTATCTGGTTCTGAAATACAAGGTGGACGTCCCTCAGGGCGATGACTGGGACTTTATCCGTCTGATTGAGAAATCGTATCAGCGTACGCTGGCGTTCACCGATCTTTGGGCTCAGCATGGAGCTCAACGGCAGATCTTTCCGAAAGCGCTGCTGCTGCTGAACGTCCACTGGACCCGCTGGGATGTCACGGGCCTGCTGTTGTTGAACGTCGCATTGACCGCGGCGGCTTTTTTAGCTTTGGTCTTCCAAGTCAGGGAAACAGAGAGACAGATCGGCGACTCGGCGGTGCTCTGGCTTATTCCTCTTTTTTCCGTCTGTCTATTTTCATTAGCGCAGTATCAGAACTGGCTGTGGGAAGGGCGTGTAGGAAAGATGCTGGCGCTCGGGTCGGTCGTGAGTTCGATGATTCTGCTGGCGACCCCTCCGATTTTTCGCTGGGGAAAGATTGGCTGGGCGGGAGGGCTGGGTGTTCTGAGCAGCTACTCCTATTCGCCGGGTCTTCTCCTCTGGCCGCTGGGCGGGTGGATCCTTTCTTTCAACTCCTTTCGGGACCCGGCTGAAAAGCGGAACGCGCTTCGCGCGTGGGCGCTCGTCGGCGGTGCCGTGTTCTTCTTCTATTTTTTTCGGTTCCATACGCCCGCCGGTTTCCAGATCCACCGGAGTTCCATGACCCATCAGCCCCTTTCGTATCTTGGCTACGTCCTGACCTATCTTGGATCGCCGCTGTCGAACCATCCCGCGGGTGCCTTCGCTCTGGGTGTATCCGGATTGGCTCTTTTTGGTCTCGCGTGCCGGCGATGGACTCAGGCGGGCTCGACGGCTTTTCAGCCGTGGGTTCCGTACGCATCGCTGGGATTGTTTGCGGTCGGCAGCGCTCTGCTGACCGGGTTGGGAAGGGTCGGTTATGGCCCTCTGCATGCGATGAATTCCCGCTACATCGCTTTTGGACAGTTCCTCTGGCTCGCGAACCTGGTTTTTCTTTTTGGGATTGTTCGATCACGCGCCGTCCCCGGAAGAAGCATTCGGATAATCCTGGCTCGAGCGGCTTTGCTGCTGGTGGGCTTGTTGGTTCTCGGCCGTTCCGTTTCGGCCGTGCAGGATTTTCGCCGATCTCATCATCGGCTTGTGTATATTCAGCAGCAGATCCGGGCCCCCTCGCGGAGCGAGGAATTCTATCGCAGCATGCGGTTACGGGATCCGGTCCGCCGCAGCTCTTTCGAAGAGGGAATCGAGATCATTCGCAAACGTTGCCTGTCCGCTTTTCGCCATGGATCTCTCTATCCTCCTTCCCGTTCACAATGAGGCGCGGCTGCTGCCGCGCACGCTGCCTTCGATGGTCCGGCAGATGAGGGAAACGGGTATTTCCTTCGAGATCGTGATTTGTGAAAATGGCAGCACCGATGGAACCTGGGAAACCCTTCGCCGTTTGGACAGTCTTTATCCGGAGATTCGCGCGTTGAGGATTCACTCGCCCGGGCAGGGAACTGCACTGCGGCATGCGGCCGCGGTTTCCAAAGCAGATGCCTTGGCCGTCTTCAGCGCTGATTTCTGGAGTGTCGAGTTTGTCCGGCGGGCGCTGAAGAAATTGTCCGAGCATGATCTGGTCATTGGTTCCAAAGTGATGAAAGGAGCTCAGGATCGGCGGCCGTTGATTCGACGGCTGCTCACGCGGGGTCGAAACAGGGTTCTCCGGTTCTGTTTTGGATTTCGGGGTACCGACACGACGGGGCTCAAAGCGTTCAGGCGAACGAGCGTTTTGCCGCTCCTGGCCGGCTCCATCACGCGGCAATTCGGGTTGGAAACGGAACTGGTTCTGCGCGCGCAAAGGAAAGGCCTGAAGATCTGCGAAATTCCCGTTCAGGTCTCCGAACTTCGGCCGCATTCGTTTTTCTCTTTGGCGGCCCGCATTCCGGGGGTCCTGTGGAACCTTTCTAAACTCTGGTTTGCGCTGCGATGCGCATGAATCGATGGAACGAATTAATCCGCGGACAGCGGATCGAAGACGGACAATGGAAACTAACGCCGCAGCATGAACTGCAGTATCGCCGGACCGGTGGACGCAAGGAAATCATTCTGAGCGGACCAATCCTTCGGCCGGAACCGCTGGGTTTGACGTTCCGCGTGGCGGAGAGTTCGGAAGACGAGGACGTCATCGGGAGGAAGATGATCCTGCGCGGCGTCTGGCGGACCGATAACCGGAATCGCCTGAGCTTTTTAGTCGAACGGCGGGAAGGAACCTCGGAACGGTTGACTTTGCAGGGGGGCTGGGAGGTCGGGGCGGGGCAGGAAATTCTCTACCGCGTTGCGGGCCTGCCCGCCGATGGGTCAGTGGCGGGCCGGGAGCGTGTGCTGCGGTTCCAGGGGTCCTGGGATGTGGCGGAAAACAAACGCCTGGTCTACTCCATAAGCCGCGAATCGGGCTCCGGTTTCCAGTTCACCGGAGCTTTTCAAACCCCTTCGGTTTTGGAATAAAAAGGGGAAATCCGATATCAGCTGGGCATCCAACTCCAACAGCGCCGCCTGAATCGAACCATCATCCTGTTCGGCAAATGGAAGGTGTCCGACCGGTGGGGTCTAAGCTTTGAAATGCCCTACCGGCGTGGGAAGAGTCACTCGATCGATTTCGGCGCGGACTTCCGTTTTTCGCGCGCCGGGGAGGTTTCGGCCCGGTTGAGCACCCGAGACGGGAAACCGCTCGGGATCGAAGTCGTTTTCACCCAGCCGTTTCCGAAAGGGCAGGGAGAGGCGTTCCTTCGCCTGCGCCGCTCTCTGGAGGAATCGGCGATCGAAGGAGGGCTTCGGTTTCGATGGTGATCTGGGGGAATCGGAAGATCGCCGCCGTGGTTCTGGCTGCGATCCCTCTGCTGATCCTGGTCGGCTTGCTGATCCGGTATCACGTGGAAGTGCCGTACCAGGACGAATGGTCGCTGGTCCCGCTCTTCGAAAAATCCTTCGAAGGCCGCCTGGGCTGGCGTGATCTCTTTGCCCAGCACGTGGACCATCGGCTGGTGATCCCCCGGCTCCTTTTTCTCGGCCAGGCCCATTGTACGGGTTGGAGTCTCTCGGCGGGAGTGGCGATGAATCTGCTTTTCGGAGCGGGCATTTTCATGGTCGCCGCACTGCAGATGCGCCGTTCGCTTCGGGAAATGGGCCGTGGGGCTTCCATCGCTTGGATACCGGTTTTGTCGATGGCGGTGTTCGCACTGCATCAAGCGAACAATTGGGTTTGGCCCTGGCAGTTGATCTTCTTTCTGGAAACATTTCTGGTGATCCTGGGGTTGACGGTACTCTGCCGTCCGGCGCTTACCCCCACTGCGTTTCTTCTTTCTCTGGCCTGCGGGATCTTGGCCACGCTCACGCACGGGGCAGGGCTGCTGTATTGGCCGGTGGGGGGCTGGGTTCTGTGGAAGAGAGATCGCTTGGGCTGGAAAGAACGACCGGCCCGGTTTTGGATCTGGGCCGCCGTGGGCGCTGGCTGGATCGTTTCCTATCTTTTGTTTCATCGAACATTGTATCCAGCCCCTTTTTCAGGGGGGGGCTGGGTTTCCGTTTGGCTCTTTGTACCCTACGTGCTCACGTGGATCGGCAATGCGGCGCTTTTTCAGCGGGCGGAATGGACCGGGCTCGTGGGCGGAATGGGCCTCATCCTCTTTGGGGTCTTGTGCCGCACGCCTCGGGGGTTGGACCGGCGTCTTTTGCTGCCCTATCAGGCCTGCGCCCTGTATGCGATCAGCGTGGCACTCTTGATTGCGGTCGGCCGTGCGGGGATGCCCGGCGGCCAAGCGATCTCCCCTCGGTATGTGACGCTCGCGATGATTTTCTGGATCGCTCTGCTGTGCATTCTGCACCTGGAACGTCGACGCTGGCTTTGGGGCGGGATCGCGCTTCTCATTTTTTGGAGCTCGGTCCAAGGGGCCGGGATCTTTCCTCAGCGTTTTCGGCGGCTGATGCCGGCTCGCGCAGAGCTGGTTCGACTGCAGGATGATGTGCTTCTGCGCCGGCTTCATCCGAGGCCGGAGATCGTCCGGGAGCGGACGCCGATCCTGCGCAAATATCGCCTTTCCTTGTTCCGAAACGATGATAACGTGGGTCCATGAGCGAAGATTTGATCGCCAAAAACCCCTTGCTCAAGCGGACGGCTCGTTTCGAAAAATCGACAAACGGTATTTCTGAAGAATCGGCGTCCACTTTTTAACGAGGTCCGGTTTTGGGTGAAGGATTCTTAGTTTCGAATCGTCTTGAAGTCGAAACAGCTCCGCGCGGCCGAGCAGGAGCCTCGCGCGCAACCTGCGGAAATCCTCTTGGGCGCGAAAGGATCCGAAGAGCGTCAGCAAAGCGATGCCCAACACGCACAAGATGGCGACGCCGCTTTGCGCGGGGTTTCCGGTGATGCGCAGAGCGAGAAGGATCAGGATGGAAATCCAAAAGAGGTTGGAGAGCGGGACGTATCGGGACACCAGTATTTGTTCAATACCCATGCTGCCCCGGCCGATCGCCGTCAGGACGGCGGTTCCCAGGACGTAGAAGATAACCGCCCCATAGGGCAGTAGAATTTTCGTGGAAATCTTTTGATCTTTGTGAAGATTCCATCCTGTCCACGCGCAGAGGAGGATTCCCGTCGCCCCCAGCCATCCGGCACGAAATGTGTCCAGAGGGAGCATGGGGCTGCCCAGGTAGCTGAGCAGATACCAGGCGAAATGGAAAGGGTGCTGCAGCGCGGAGAAGGGCGTTGGAGATTTCGGCGGCCAGGTGTAAGTCAAAACGTAGGCTCCCAGGATTCCAGCGCTGAGAAGGCCCCAGACCCAAAGCGATCGAACCCGTTCTCTTTTGCCGGAATCCCCTGCCCATAGAATCAGAAAGCCGATCGGCCAGGAAAGAAGCCCGTTCGTCATCGACAGCGTGGACACCACTCCGAGCGAAAATGCCGCCCAGAACCGGAAAGGAAACAGGTTCGGTCCGGCCAGCAGGAAAAATCCAAGAACAGGAAAGAACGCGCTCATGAAATTCGGCACGCGGTACCCTTTCAGCCAAGATTGCTGCAGGGAAAAAAGAATCATGGAGATCAACGGCAGCAGCCAGATCGGTTGGCTCCGCGCTGCCGACAGAAAAGTCCGCTGCAGCTGACGGCGCATGACCAAGAGGAACCCCGCGGCCAAAAGGATGTTGCCGGCCAGTTCGTAGGCCAGGTTCCAAGAGCTGAGCCGGGCCAGTGCCAGCATCCACAGTTTTGGAAAAAAAGGACGGTGTTGTCCGGCGGTGCTGGCCAAAAGATCCGGCAGTGTCAGGGTTCCATCGTGCATTTTTTGAATCAAAGGGACCAGCGACCACATATCCGAATGGGGAACGTCCACGAAATAGCGGGCGACGCAGAGGACGAGGATGACCAGCGGGAAAAGGATCCAAGCCCAAATCAGAATGGATTTCAACCGGGCGGGGGATGCTGTGTCCACGGCGATATGCTAACAGATTGCGGGTGTTCCGCAGATGTGATTAACTGAAGTCCATGAGCGAAGATTTGATCGCCAAAAACCCCTCAGCAGGGCAGCATTACAACCTGCTGGATAAATACGAAGCGGGCATCGAGCTCAAAGGGGCGGAGGTCAAATCCCTGCGCGCCCATCGGGCCAATCTGCGCGACGCGTTCGCCCGCGTCGACAAAGGAGAGGCGTGGCTGTATGGACTGGACATTCAGCCGTACGCGCAGGCCGGGCCGGGGGCTCCGGAAGCCAAACGGCCGCGCCGCTTGCTCCTGCACAAGAAGGAGATCCAGCGGCTGGAAGGGCAGGTGGCCCGGAAGGGATTTACCCTGGTGGCGACCCGACTTTATTTCAAAGGATCCCGCGTGAAAGTAGAGATTTCCCTGGCGCAGGGCAAGCAGGCTTTCGATAAGCGGGAAGCGATCAAGAAACGGGAAGCCCAGCGCGACATCTCCCGTATCCTGAAAACGCGCAAGGGAGCCCAATAGCAAAAGGAATGGTATAATTGTTTTGTTGG
>CAZKNC010000007.1:0-5171 GCA_964553935.1 uncultured Planctomycetia bacterium
CCAGCAGTGTGTCCTCACCCATGATGTTGCCGAACAACCGAAGCGACAGCGAGACCGGCTTGACGATTTCCCCGACCAGCTCGATGAAGAACATCAGCGGCGCCAATACCCAGCCGACCGCGTCCTTGGGCTCGTTCATCAGGTGGTACATGTAGCCGAAGAATCCGTAGCTTGTAATCGCGGTCCACTGGACCGTAAAGAAAACGCAGAGGGCCAGTGCGAACGTCATTTCGAAGCGGGAGGTGGGGGATTTCAAGCCGGGAACCAGCCCGGCCAGATTCATGGAGAGAATAAAAATGAAAAGGGTGCCCAGAAACGGCAAATAGCGGCGGCCGTGCTCCTTCCCTAATACACCGCAGACCAGGTCTTCCAACCCCTCGATCATCATCTCGGCCGCCGCCTGCCCGCGGCCGGGCCGCATGGCCAGTTTCCGGGCGGCCAGCGCCAGTAATCCACCTACCAATAGGACAATGACGAAAGCAAAGATGGCGTTTTCCCAAGTATGGAGAAAATGTTTGGCCGGGCCTCCCGGCATGAAATGCAGGATCAAGGTGAGCAGGTTGGGGATTTCCGGCGGATGGGCCGGCGCCGCGGCCCCGCCGTGTGCGGCTTCGGAGGCTTCCGCGACGCGGCTTAGTAATAGGAAGAGTGCCATTGCCACGGGTCCTGCCTCTGCAGTATTCCGCCGTCCGTCCTCGGAAGCCTCGACGTCACTCGGCGTTCCTGCGGGCGCGGCGGCGGAAGCCTTCTTCCGCGTCACCCATGGCATTACGCTAATCAAGCTCAACGTGAAACCGGCCAACCAGCCGATGGCTGGAATCCGAAGGCCGATTAACATCCAGCCCGCTGCCGCGTAGAGAACCACCAACTTCAGCAATACCCAGCCGCCCAAGCGCCAGCCGTTACGGCCTTCCGAAGCGCACAATACGAGCCGCTTTAGGCACCAAAAATTAGCCAGGCCCCAGGCGAGGCCCAGCAGAATGCTGAAGATGACCGATGTTCCGATGACGTTCTGCATGCAATCCGTTCGTCTTAAGCCATAGCGTTTACGAGGAGCGGCGGATCAGCATCCAAGTTTCACGGATGCCCGCCGCAAAACCAAGCACCAACAGCAGAATGGTAAAAACCGGGCTGGTATGGAACAGTTTGTCCAACCCAAAACCGATGGCACATCCAACCACGGGGGATAAACCCAATACCAGCGGGATGGAGAGGAGCGTTCCTACCCTTTTAAAGAAGTCGTATGGATCTTTGGCAGGTTCTCTCATCTAATCTCCGCCGAGAGGCGCCAGTATAACAAAAGCCCGGCGGGCTGTGGAGGGATTTTTACAGACAGGCTATTGACGATACGTACGAGATATGGTACGCTTCCAATTAGGAGGATTTTCGATGACTACTTTGACAGCCAGCAAAGCGCGCGCGCAGCTTTACACGCTTCTCGATAAGGCCAGCTCGTCACACGAGCCAATTCAAATCACTGGCCGGCGGGCAAATGCCGTGCTTCTTTCTGAAGAGGATTGGCGGGCTATTCAAGAGACGCTGTATCTGGTTTCTATTCCCGGCATGCGTCAATCTATCCGGCGAGGTTTAGGAGCGTCCATTTCCAAGTGCTCTGAAAAGCTACGGTGGTAGCTTGGCAGGTCGTCTTTACTGCTCAAGCCCAGCGAGACGCTAAAAAACTTTCCCGCGCCGGACTGCGCCCAAAAGCCGAACGTCTGCTGGAAGTTTTGAAACAGAATCCCTATCAGAATCCCCCGCCCTATGAAAAACTCGTAGGGGATCTTTCGGGCGCTTATTCGCGACGCATCAACATCCAACACCGGCTCGTTTATCAAGTGCTGGATTCTATTCGGACGGTGAAGGTCATCCGGTTGTGGACTCACTACGAGTAGTTGGGTAGGTTACGCCCCGCGGCCGAGTGCAGTCAGGTCGTCCAACAACCGGCCGGCATTGCGATTCAGCAGGTCGGCTTCTTCCAACCCTGCCGCCTTAGCCAAAATGCTCAGGATCAGTTGTCCGGCTCTTGAAGGAGTAACTAATTGAAGTGCTATCCCGGCTCCTGCGATCGGCTGATACTGGTCGATCTCTTCCTCTAAGCCGGCGAGAACGGCTGAATGAGCATCGAATTGGGTGATCAGTTCCACGGTCAGTTCTTCCGGGGTCATCTGTCCTGCAAAAATCACGGGTAATCCAGAAACACGGCCGAGCGCCCGCAATTCCGGGTGCTGCTCCTCCAGCCCGGCCAAAATCACCACCGGTTTGAGCCCCTCCGGCGGCGCAATCTCCTGCATCAACCGCCCTACCCGCTTCCGCGCCTCCTCCAACCCAGCGGTGTAATCTTTCAAATAGGAGACGATGTCGTTTTCCGAGCGGAAGTAGATTAACCCACCGGTGAAATCTCTGGCCCGGACAGAAATCACCTGCTCGGGCCCCTCCGAAATCGAGTTGCCGCCCCAATCCACCAGCACTCCGCCCCTGAAATACTGCAGATTGCCCAATGGCTCTTGCTGGGTGTCAGCGATTGCCACAACCGGGAGATCCATCCGGTAAAGGGCTTCCCCTAATTGGCGTTCCTCCGCTTCTACCCAGCCAACATCCATACCGATGGTTTCTACTCGAATTCCTTCCGTTTGGGAAAGTAACCGGCCCAGCCGGTTCAGCCCTTCCGTAACAGGAATATGATTACCGCCGGCAATGACCAACATCGGTTGTTGATCATTCCCTTTCAGCTGTTTTAATATCTCGTCCCGCATTCCTTCTTCCGTGGCTCCGCCGATCATCGGCAGAGAATGGTTCCCTACTAGTTCGCCTGACTTATTTGCGTGCGGCCGTGGATCGAACCCGCTTAACGAAAAACCAAGCTGGAATGCCCTGCGGAGCATGGGCCACAGGTGCCTGGCAACGGAGGAAGCTAAAGCAATCTCCTGAAGGTTACCGCTGGACATGGCATAGGATAGGAAATGTTCGTGGTCCGTCCCCGTCATTTGCTTAAGGACAGGAACTACCTCTTGCTCTACGATCCCCGGCTGATTTTCAATCAATACCCTTCGAACATTCGTTTGCTTCGCTAATTCTTCGACGAGCCGTTTCAAGAATTGGTCGTAGGGTGTCTCTTCCACCCACTCTTCCATGTCCGCCAATACCACTACGTTCGCTTTCCGCTTGGAAAAAACATCCGCGATGAGTTGAATCGGCCCGCCCGGATACTGGTTCTGCTCGAGGTACTGCCGCAGTTGCTCCTCCTCCAGCCCGGCGCCGACGGCGGGTTTGCGGAGAGCAATGGCCAAAGCGTTCGCCAAGGTTCCATCCGGCGAAACGATGCGCACCTCTGACGGCTTTTCTTCAGCCGGAAGAGAGGAAAAAATCTGCCGATAGGAATGGTCCAGGGTTGGAATCGAAAATTCGGGTGAAGGCGGATTCACCAGCAGGATCCATCCTCCCGGACGCACAAGCTCCCACGCGGCTTCCCAAAATTCCTGAGGGTTCGGCCCATGATAGATGTCCGCAAAGGAACCCATCCGGTAAAACAAAAGAACTTCGGGAAGCGTTTCCACATGGCCGGGCTGAACCGCCGCGGCAATTTGAGTGATATCTGCGTTGGCATAATCGGCTCCGACTCTCTCGGCCGCCTCCCGCGCGTAGGATTGCGTATCCAAATTGAGCGGGGCGCGTCGAGGAGAAACGCCGAAGACAAACGGCCGGACGCCTGAACCGACATTGACCACGAACCCTGTTGGGTCAATCCCGAGGAACTCTAGAAGCGACAGGACATTCCTTTGCTGAAGTTCCGGCGTGTCCGCGCCTGAAAAATCAAAACCAGGAACTTGAGCAGGGAGAACCTTGCCGGGCTCTTGCGTTCTCCATACGTAAGCTTCCTCTTCGAGGGTAAATTTATTGACGGGGTCTCCCGGTTTCGCTGTCTCAAATCCATGGCTCACCGCGATCTTTCTCATCTGCCCTTGTTCGGAATTATCCATTAGAAAAACGGCGTTCAGCCCATGAATTTGCTTCACGCGCTGAAACAACTCTTCGAACAAAACGGTTCCAATGCCTTTTCCTTGCCATCTCGGCCTGACCGCAACCTGGGCAATCTCCACAAAAGAACCTTCAAGAAGTTCAGCGGCCGCGTATCCTACGGCTCGGTTTTTGTCATCTAAAGCCACCACGACAGCGATAAGCTCTCTCGCGCGGGGAGTTTCCGCCACGCCATCCGGTGTTTTTTCTGATTGGAGATACTTCGCCAATTTTTTCCTGGTTTGCTGGAGTTCTCTTTTGTATCCCGTGGGCATATCGCCCTCTGGCGGATAAATGAGTTTTCTTAAATCCAAGATGGGGGTTATATGCTTCGGATCCTTCAGGGCCTCATAGCGGATCCCATTCCCCCGGCTTGGTTCTTCCATCCCAGCGGTCAGTTCTTTAAGGAGGGAGTCGCTTTGACGGACCTCCAAGTTGCGCAGAGCATCTGTGGGCCCGGGGGGCTGGGCAGGGAGCATCGGCGGGCAGACAGTCGCCGGCAGAAAAACGGCCAAACCCAGACACGCAACAGGGCGGATCCTCGCAATGACAAAGCGTAGGGGATTCATGGGGTTACAGCAGAAAGCTTACCTGATCGAGGAGGAAATCAACAAGAAATAACTAAAATTAATAATGACTTACTTCGAGAGAACCCACGGCAGATCAGACGGGCTGGTCGCCATCGGCAGGGAGCAAGCAACGGCTTCCAGCCAGGGCCCCTGCCAGAGGCCGATCACCAGGAGGCCGAGCGCGCAGAAGGCCAGCGCCGCGGAGAGAGACTTGGAAGGGGGAAGCATCGCTCCGCCGGTACCCAGTTCCAGATACATCGCCTTGATGATCCGGACGTAATAGAAAAGGGCGATGACGCCGTTGAGCGCGGCCGCGATGGCCAGCCAGACAAGTCCGCCATCCAGTGCGGCCGCGAAAATCCACATCTTGGCGAAGAATCCGCCCAACGGCGGGATGCCGGCCAGAGAAAGCAGGCAAAGCGTCAGCAGAAACGCCGTGACCGGTTCCTTCCGGGAAAGTCCGGCGAAAGCGCCCAGGTCTTCCCTACCCGTGGCATTACTGACGGCGATCATGCCGATAAAAGCGCCGGCGTTCATCAACAGATAAGCGACCAGGTAATAGAGAAGGGCCGCGATCCCCAGCGGAGT
>CAZKNC010000007.1:5181-14408 GCA_964553935.1 uncultured Planctomycetia bacterium
GTGGCTGCCGCGACTCCGATCAGCATGGTGCCGGCATGCGCGATGGAGGAATAGGCCAACAGGCGCTTGACGTTCCTCTGCGCGAGCGCGGCGGTATTGCCGACCGTCATGGTGACAACGCTCAGGATCGCCAGCAGAATCGGCCAGGAGGAAATCGCCGGCGAGAAACCCAGCAGCAGCACCCTCACCAACACCGCGAACGCGGCCAGTTTCGGACCCAGTGAGATGAACAAAGCGACCGGGGTCGCGGCCCCTTCGTAGGCGTCCGGGGCCCACATGTGGAATGGAACCAGCGCCAATTTGAACGCCAGCCCCGCCAGGATCAGCAGGAGCGCGGCCGACCCGAGAAACGGCGCGGCGCTGAACACGGCCGGAAACAGGCGGGTGAGCGCGGCCAGGTCCATCGTGCCGGTCAAGCCGTACACGAGAGAAATTCCGTACAGCATCGCTCCGGTGGAAAGCGCGCCGAACAGGAAATATTTCAAACCTCCCTCGACCGACAGCGAGTCCTGCTTCTGGAAACCGACCAGCAGATAGGAGAGGACGGAAACCAGCTCTAACCCTAAGTAGATCAGCGCCAGATGGCGCGCGCCCGCCACCAGCGACAAGCCGGCCGTGGTGAACAGCAGCAGCGCGTAAAACTCCCGGCGGGCGCGGACCTGCTCGCGCGCGAAGCCGACGGTGCTTAAAACGACCAGCGCGGCCGCGGCCAGAATGCCCAACTGGATAAACAAGCCGAACCGGTCCTGGATCAGCATCCCGGAGAAAAGAACGGCCGGCGGCGCGTCCCAACCCGCGCTTTTCAAGCCGGCGGCGCTGCCTACCAGGATCAAAGAGATCGGACCCAGAAACCGGGCGCCGCGCAGGAACGGCAGGACCAGCAGAAGCATTCCGCCGACGGCCAAAAGCCCCTCCGGCCGGATGGCGTTCAGTTCATTCACCAGTTCAGGTTTCCTCCGAGACGGACCAGCAGATCGCTTAAGGAAGCCGTCTGCCAGCCGATGAACGTGCTCGGCCAGACGCCGATCCAGAGAATGAACAGCATCAGCGGTACTAATGTGAAGATCTCGCGCCGGTTCAAATCGGAGAGAATCGCCCATTTCGGATGCATCGGCCCCAGCAAAACCTTCTGGATCATGATGAGAAAAACCGCGGCGCCAAAAACCAAACCGAGAACCGATCCCATCACCGCCGCCGGGAACCGCGGGAAACAGCCCAGCAGAGAAAGGAATTCCCCGACGAACCCGCTCAAACCCGGCAGTCCCAGCGAAGCCATCGCAAAGAAAATCAGCAGCCCCCCGTACACTGGAAGCTTGGCGCCTAAACCCCCGAAATCGGCAAGGTTCCGGGTATGCGTGCGATCGTACAAGGCACCCACCAAGAGGAACATGCCTCCGGTGATCATGCCGTGGTTGAACATCTCCAGCATGGCGCCGTTGCACCCGGACACGGTGAACGCGGCCATGCCGAGCAGGACGAACCCCATGTGGCTCACCGACGAATAGGCCACCAGCTTCTTAAAATCGGTCTGGGCCATCGCCACCAGCGCGCCATAGACAATGTTGATGAGTCCCAGCACCGCCAGCGCGGTCCCGAACGCGACCGTGGTCTCCGGCAGCAGCGGAAAGCTGATCCGGAAAAAGCCATAGCCGCCCATCTTCAGAAGGACGCCGGCCAGCAGAACGGAAATCGGCGTGGGCGCCTCCACATGGGCGTCCGGCAGCCAGGTATGGAACGGAAAAATCGGCACTTTGATCGCGAACGCGATGAAGAAGCCCCCGAAGATCCACCAGCGGGCCTGCTCGGAAACATGCACCCCCTGCTGGACCAGCGCCGGAATGGAGAACGTGTGCGGAGCGGAGTTGAAGTAGCAGGCCAGGATCGACAGCAGCATGAGGACCGAACCGGCCAGCGTGTACAGGAAGAACTTGATCGCCGCGTACTCCCGGCGCGGTCCGCCCCAGATGCCGATCAGGAAATACATCGGGACCAGCACCATCTCCCAGAAAATATAGAAAAGGAACAGGTCCAGCGCCAGGAAGGTGCCCATCATGCCGGTGACCAGCAGCAGGTAGAGGAAGTAATACTCCTTGAGCCGCTCCTGGATGGAAGCCGAAGCCGCCGCCGCCGCGAACGAGAGCAGGGCCGTTAGGAAAACCAGCGGCATGCTGATGCCGTCCACGCCCAGGTGGTACCAGACATTGATCTGGGGAATCCAGGAGATCTTCTCTTCCAGCTGGAACCCAGCCAGGCTCGGCTGAAAATGCCGGAACAGGTACAGACTCAGCAGCAGGGTCACGAACGTGGCCGCCATCGTCACCGCCCGTGCGAGACCGGGGCGCTCTTTCGGCACCAGCAGGATCAACAGAGCGCCGGCCAGCGGCAGGAAGACCAATCCGGAAAGAATCGGAAAACCCATGGGTTAAATTCCTTTCATCAGAAAAAGAACGATGGCCACGCCCGATCCAAACGCGATCAAAAGATAGTTCTGCACCACACCGGTCTCAAGCGCCCGGAAAGCTCCACCCACCCGGCCCGCCGCGACTCCCAGCCCATTGACGGCTCCGTCCACCCAGTGTTCGTCGATCCAGCGCTTGATCCGGCTGATCCCCAGACTAGCGCGGCCAGCGCCGTTGACCGCGCCGTCCACCACCCGCGCGTCCAATGAAAAGCAAAACCGAGAAAACGCGCGGGCCGGCCCTAAGAACAAACGTTCGTAGAGCTCATCGACGTAATATTTGGCCGCGACAAGGCGGTAAATCGGGTTCAGCGCGCGACGAATGACCGCCGGGGCCAACGACCAGCCGAAACCGTACCGGGCCACCGCCAGCAGAATGCCGGTACCCGCCACAGCGATGGAGATCGACTGGATCCCTTTCATCCCCTCGTGACGGCCCGCCTCCAATCCAAGGAAATGCTGGAAAGCGTAGCCGGTCCAGTGCGAGCCCAGCAAGCCCACCCCGGCGGCTCCCGCGCTCAGGATGATCAGCGGCAGCGTCATCACCCAAGGGGACTCGTGGCTGCGGCTAGCGGAAGCCGCACCATTTCCTGCGGCCACTTCATGGCCGCCACGGTCATGGGAAACATCCCGGGATGCACCGAAGAAAACCAAGATGGCGGCCCGGCTGATGTAAAACGCCGTCAAACCGGAAATGCCCATCACCAGCCAGAGGAACGGAGCCGGGTAGTGATGGACCAGCCCGGTGAGGATCTCCTCCTTGGACCAGAATCCGGAAAACGGAGGAAGGCCCGACATCGCCAAGGAACCCACCAAGAAGGTCACGGCGGTGATCGGCATGGCTTTCCACAGCCCGCCCATGCGGGTCATCTCCTGGTGATGAACCGCGTGGATCACCGAACCGGCGCCCAGGAACAGAAGCGCTTTGAACCAGGCGTGCGTGACCAGGTGGAACATCCCCGGAAACGCCGATCCGCAGCTTAAGGCCACCATCATCAGCCCCAGCTGGCTGATCGTCGAATAGGCCAGCACTTTTTTGAGATCCGTCTGCGTGCAGGCGACGGTTCCGGCGAAAAAGCTGGTGATCCCTCCCAGGATCGCCACGACCCGAAGCGCCTCGGGATCCGGGATGAACAGCGGCAGGGTCCGCGCCACCAGATAAACGCCGGCGGCCACCATGGTCGCGGCGTGGATCAGCGCGGAGACCGGCGTCGGGCCTTCCATGGCGTCGGGCAGCCAGACATGCAGAGGGAACTGGGCCGACTTCCCCGCCGCTCCCCAAAAGATCAGCACCGCCGCGATAGGCGCCCAGGCGCCGAGGGCCGCGGCGGTTCCTTCCAGATTCGTGAAGCTTAAATTGCCGGTGATTTTGGCGATCAAAAGGATCGCCGCCAATAATCCTAAATCGCCGATTCTTGTCGTGAGGAAAGCTTTCTTGCCGGCATTCGCCGCCGATTCCTTCTCGAACCAGAAGCTGATCAAGAGATAAGAACAAAGGCCCACCAATTCCCAGCCGATGTAGAGCAGAATGAAATGATCGGCCAGCACCAGCGTCAGCATCGCGCTGAAGAACAGGGAAAGATAGGCGAAGAACCGGCTGAATCGGGGATCGGCCTGCATGTATCCGATGGAATAGAGCATGATCAGCCAGCCGACCCCGGTGACAACCAGGCACATCGTCACTGAAAGCGGGTCAGCCAGGAAACCCATGCGCAGAGAGTGTTCCCCGAAAGAAAGCCACGTCCAAGAAAAGTGCAGTGGGTAGTGAGTAGTAAGTAGTGAGTAGAATAATGAAGCCGAAAGGACAAGTGAACCGGCCAAGGCTATCAAACTCACCCAGGGCGCCCAGCGGCCAAACCGCCGCCCAAAAAGAATGAGAATGGCGAATGAGATCAGCGGCAGCAGCGGAATCAGCGCAAGATTCATTGCTTCATCCTTTCAGCAGATGGATCTCGTCAGCCGAGATCGTTTCCCGGTGCCGGAAGATCGCCAGGATGAGCGCCAACCCCGCCACCGCGCCCGCGGCGGCGATTCCGATGACCAGAAGAGCCGTCACCTGGGCACCCGCTCCGGTATCGCTGTGAAATCGGCTGAAGGCGATCAGGTTCAGGTTCGCGCTGTTGAGGATGAGTTCGATCGACATGAGGATTCCGATCGCGTTGCGCCGGGTGAGCGCCCCGAACAGGCCGATCGCGAACAGCCCGGCCGACACCACCAGCACGTGCGAGATCGGAATGATCACGATTTGGATTCCTTCCTCGCGATAAACACCGCGCCCACCAGCGCCCCCAGCAGAAGGACCGACAGCAGTTCGAAAGGCAGAAGGTACTCTCCCACGATAGAATGCCCCAGCTCCTGCAGGGAAACCGGCGTCCGGGCATCAGCCGCCGCGGGCCATCTCGCCCGAAGGAAGGCCATCGCCAAAGCCCCCCCGACCGCCGCGGCCAGCAAGGCAGCCGCTCCCGCCTGCCGGTTCCACCGCGCAATGGATGGATCGGCGATCCGGGCCGTCAACATGACCCCGAAGATAATCAGCGTCAGGATCGCCCCGACGTAAACCAGCAATTGGGTGACCGCCAGGAATTCAGCTTCGAGGAAAAGGTAAAGGGCCGCGATACCGAGCAGGGCCAGCGCCAGCCCTAAGGCCGCGCGGAAAAGGTTCCGGGCGCTGACCGAGATCCAAGCCCCGGCCAGCACCCCGGCTGCGGTAACGTAAAAGGCCGCTTGAGCGGCCTGTTCGAATGGTCCAACAACGTTCGGAATGCTGTCGAGCATGGCAGGAAGGCGATCATTATACTATAATCCTCGCCGATGGCACACACGCGCGTGGAGCGGGTCCGCTCCAAGACCATTTACCGGGGCCGGGTGGCCACCCTTTCTTTGGACACCTTCCGGATGCCGAATGGCCAGTTCTTCTTGAGGGAAACCATTCAGCACCCGCCGTCCGTGGTGATCCTTCCCGTTTTCGAGGACGGCCGCATCCTGCTGATCCGCCAGTTCCGCCACGCGGTCGGCCGCTCCATCTACGAAATCCCCGCCGGCACCTGCGAACCGAACGAGTCCGCGCTCACCTGCGCCCAACGGGAGATCATCGAGGAAACCGGCTTCAGCGCCCGCCGCTGGCGAAGGATCTGCCGATTCTATCCGGCCCCCGGCATCTCCACCGAATGGATGGTGCTGTACGCGGCCACCGGTCTCTTCGTGCCGAAAAAGAAACTAGACATGGACGAAGACGAGCAGATCACGGTGCGGATTACCCCGCAGCGCAAAGTCTTGCAGATGATCCGAAAGAATGAGATCATCGACGCTAAGTCGATCATCGGGGTCCTGTGGGGCCTCCAAAGAATACGGTGGAACGATGCAGCCCAGCGCTGAGTTGATCAAAAAAGTCGAAGCCCTTTGCCGGAAAGACCGCCGATACCGGCCGGAGGCCTATTGCTTCGTGCTGGCGGGGCTGACCTTCACCGTCAAACAGCTGGCCGAACCGCGCCACATTACCGGCCAAGAGCTTTTGGAAGGCCTGCGCCTTTTCGGCCTGGACCAATTTGGCCCCATGACCGCGCAGGTGTTCGAGCACTGGGGGATTTGCTCCACGGAGGATTTCGGGCAGATCGTCTTCAAGCTCGTCGAAGCTCAACTTCTCCGAAAAACAGAAGAGGATTCCCTGGAAGACTTCAAGAAAGGGTACGACTTCTCCTTCGCGTTCAATCCGGAGCCGCTGTACCGCCTCGTCGACGAGTCGTAGTTAGCCGTAGAAAAGTTAGTTATTCTTCTTGATTTTTAGGCGCTTCATCAGCCATACTTCCCCTATATCCCCCATGAACAAGCCAATTTGGCGGCTTTTAGCCGCTTTTCTGTGCCTTTCCCTAATAACCGCTGACCGCGGCAGCCAGGTACTGGCCCTGCGCGCCGGGCTGGAAGGCACGGTTGAAGCGGAACTCTCCGCAGGGATGGAGGAGCCTTCCTTCGCAGGCAATATGTTGAATCTTCTCCATGAAAAAGGAGAGTCTGATTTTCTTTTTCCGGGAGCAAAAACGGTTGAAATCGTAGCCGGCAAAGGAGTTCCGTTCTACCTGGCAAGCACTCGCTTTGGAAATGTCCACGCGAATCGCGGACAAGCGCACAACAGGAGAGGGCTTTTCTGGATCGCCCGGGGAGCCGGAACGCTGGAGTTCGGAACTCATTCGCAGGAGATCCGGGCCGGCCAGCTGATTCTGATTTCTGAAAACACCTGGTATGACATCCGGCCCAAAGACCACCCAGGCTCCATAGATGTTTTGCAGATCTTTCCCGAACAGCCTTTCAACAGCCGCTTGATCTTAACGACCCTAAAGGACGTCGGAAAGAACGGCGCTTTCTCCCGTGTTTTCGGCTGGGGAAAACCTAGCGATATGATTGCTGATTTTTCCGGACTACTTGACGGTCTAGATGTTGTCCGATATCGAAACGCCCAAAGGGCTGAGCCGTTCGTGCTGGCCGAATCGGCTCAGCCCCGAGTAGCCATCGGGCTATCCGGAACAGCTCGGATGATTGCGTCTGATAGAGGACGGCCCTGGTCGGCAAACGTAAAGCAAGGGGATGTCGTTCGCATTCCGCTGGGACTAAAAAGCCCCATTCGGATCACTGGAGATCGGGCAACGTTTTTTGTCATCGGTCCCACGGAATCGGTAAATCCGAAAATCATCACCAAAACGGACGTTCCGGCTCCGGCGACCAAGAGCTACGGGCAGCTGTTTGCGGAGGCCGCGCCCGCGCCAGCCTCAAGTCAAGCTGTCTCAGCCCATACTGTTCTACAACTGAGAGCCACCCTTTTAGCGGCTCAGACAACGCTTGACCGGCTGAAAGTTCTTATGAAATTTTCCGGCGCGGAAACGGCAGGAGATTTTGAGCGAATTGCCCGGTTGGGAAAAAACACCGCCGGTAATTTTCTCAGAGGCGGGGCATTCGGAACAGGAACCAGGCGAATGATCCAGAGCTATGTGTTTCAAAACTATGGGATCCGCGTAACGCTGGGGTTAAGTGTTCTAAAACCCGACTGGGAAGAAACACAGCTGAATACGCTTCTCTCTCCGGACAAACGGTATGACTTCCTCATGCGGGATATTCTGGGCTGGACTTACGGCGAGCTTAGGAAACGCTCCCGCTCAGAAACACTTCGAGCGGACAGCAACCGATCCCTGCCAAGAGAACAGCTGTTCTCTCAATTCAAACAGGCAAGAACCGCTACACAGCGCTTGACCCGGCATGGTCTCGAGCAGGGCCTGCGGGAAGAATTCCGCAGGTCCATTTGGCTGGATGGACAACTTAGGGTTGTTTCCCGCTCCGTGCCCGACATTCTGCATAGTCTGCCGGATGCTGAAAGTCGTTTTAACTGGCTACTGGACGAATGGCTGCTGGTCTCCCGGGACGAACTGCTCGAAGAGCTCGGGATTCCGGATACTTTTTCCGTTTCCTTGGGGCGGTTCATGACTCCGACTGGAAACGATTCGGAAAGAAGGAACAATATCCGGCAAACCTTAGAACAAAAACTCCAAGCCAGAGCTGGAACCGTCATTCTGTTGGATGAAAACCTCCTTCCCAGAACACCCCCGCCGGCCGTAAAAGCGGATGTTGCGGTTGCCTCTCCAAGGGAAAATCACCTGCCGAACCGTTCCGGACCTGCAATACCGACCGGCATGGATCTGGAGAACATCCGGCAGGCGCTGGACCAGCAATCTCATGCAGGAGACCGACTGCGCGCGCTTCGCGAGCTGGCCGGGTATGTTTCCCGGCAACGTTTCGCCGATGAGACGGGTGTCGACAGTTGGACCATTCTCCGATTCGAACAAAACGAAACCTCCATGCGAGCCGCGCATCGGGCAACCATTCGAAGTTTTCTGGAGGCCCGGTATGCCACCCTGGGAATCACGCTGGGTCTTGATAAGGAATTCCGAATCACTCAGGAATCGCTGACAAACCGGATCGCATCGCATAAAACAGCCGCGAACCGGCTGGCTTTTATTTTGGGAGATCTGTTGGGCTGGACCTATCCGGAGCTCACCCGGCGAGCACGGGCGGCCAGCAGTGACTTCTTGGGAAAAGAATTGACCTTCAGTTCCAATCGAAGCGTCGAGGAACTGCTGGATCAAGCCGGCCCTTCCACGCGGCGATTGATCCGGCACGTGGTGGAAACTGCCCTGCAAGAACGCCATGGGAGATCCCCTCGTTTTGACCGTGAATTCATGCCGGTTGAATCGGCTGCTGCCCAGCTTGCTCAAATTCAAGATTTTGAAAGCAGATTCGAGTGGTTAAGAGAACATTGGCTCCTGTGGGATAAGAATGAACTGATGGAAAAGGCCGGCATCAACCGGCTGAAATACTCCATGGAACAAACCCTTGCTTCAACCAACCCACGCAACATGAAAAAGAAGGCCCTTATCCAGGCTCTAGCCGGGGGGCTCTCAGAACGTGGAGATATCAACCTTAAACTTAACAAAAGTCTACTTCCGGTTTCCGCCGCCGGGATGGAGGAGCAGGTTGCGCTGTCGGTACCGGGTAACCTCAAGCTCACTCAGGTCCAAGAAGTCCTCGTGGAGGCGCTGGGAGGAAAAACCCTGCCCGTGTCCATGGTTCCCATCTCCTTCTATCTGGCTGAGATAATCAACAACACCAACCGGCATGACTACCGCTACGACGAAGGACTCCATACCGACGTCACGTTTCGCTGGGACGATCGAACGCTCCGGGTAACGCTCGAAGACCAGACGCAACAGCTTTTCCCTCTTAAAAA
>CAZKNC010000007.1:14418-16694 GCA_964553935.1 uncultured Planctomycetia bacterium
GACGAATCCGCTTCCTCAACGTCCCCTTCAGATGACCCGGAAGCTTTTGTCCGGGAACTGTTCGGCCAGCTGGATGGGGATCAAGCCGCCGCCTCCGCGGCCGGAAACTCCGTGGTCGGAAAACTGGGAATTCCCCTATTGAGACGCGCCTACCGAGAGGGGGCTTTCTCCATTGAAGAGGAAACCCATACCCCCGGCCGGGGAACCCGGCGTGTCCTGGTGTTCAACAAGCCGGCTCCCGCCGCAGGCGCAGAGGAACACGCGACCGCGGATTGGACGCCCCACTGGGATGCCGGATTCCCCGTGGCCGATGGAAAAGATGATCTGATCCTGCGTGAAGAACCGTGGCAGGCCTTCTTTCGAAAGATCGGACGAACAACCCGGAACGCCCGGGTGCTCGATCTGGCCAGCGGCAACCTGGCTCTGGCGCTGCTCGCGCAGAGAACGAGGTTCGGTTTTGAGCTCCACGCGCTCGACAGGGCCGACATCAAGCCCAGCCAGATTCCGGACTCCGACGAAATCCAATTCCGCCGGGCGGATTTCCTGCAGAACGGCTATCCGGACGAGTATTTCAAAGCGGTCACCGGCCGATTCGGGCTGGAGTACATCAACCCCGACCGCGGCCTGCCCGAGCTGAGCCGGATCTTAGCCCCCAGCGGAGAAGGGCTGTTCCTCCTGCATCATTCCGAGTCGGTGAAAGTAGCCCATGCCCGGCGGGTCACAGTGGATGTTCCGGTCCTTCCGGCCGCGCTGAACGCTTATGAGGAACTCCGCGCTTACCGGCAGAACTTGACCGGGGGAGCCTTGGGGCAATTATGGGAAGCGGTCGCCCAGCTTCTCACCTACCGGAATCACGGGGACACGGAGGTTCAGCAGGAAGCGGAGGCCGCCTACGAAAACATCCGGGCGATACTCCAGATGCCCAATGACGAATTCGGGGCCTGGCTGGAGATCCTGAACAATCACCTCAATGAAACGCGGTTTACCGTGAGCGCCCATCGGGATCTGGTGAAAGCGGCTCTTTCCCCAGAAGCGGTCGCCGATTGGATCCGCCGTCTTCATGAAGCGGGATTGGTGGTGGACCGCTTCGATCCTCTCTTGGAAAATGACCATCCCACCGCGTGGGTTTTGGAACTCCATAAACCTCCGCGGGTGAGAGCCATCTCTCTCTCCGCCGGGCTGGAGGAGACGCCGGAGGCGGTACGCAGAATTGTGCTGGGTTATTTTGTTGGAGAAGTCTTTTGGAAACGGATCGTGGGCACCTTCCGAGAAGAGGAGGGAGAGGCCGCGCTTTACGCGGCGGGAGAATCCATACTTTTCGAGGACGAAAATCACAGGACCTTCGAGACTACTTTAAAATACCCCTTGGTCATGCGAACCGCCCTGGCGGAATTCCCAAGGGGAAAGGAATGGGTCGCGTATCTACCGCGGGAATTACCCGGCTTCCAAGAACTCCTTGAACAAGTAGCCGCCCAAGACGCTCGAATGGAGGCGAACCGCCCGCATAAAACCATTGAAGAAGCAATGGATTGGGAACTGTTCAGCATCATGCATGATTTTCTGAAAGAAGAGAGAGGATTCGGGCAACACGGAGCAGAGTTGGCCTTCAAGCGCCCCTCCACCGCCGCCGGGCTGGAGGAATCGGAGGGATCAAGTTTATTTAATGAATGGAGAGAGTTCCGAGTAGAAACCCAGCGGCAGTTTCGGGGTTTCCATGGAACCGAATGGGATCTGATCCCACCTGGAGACATAGTCCCAACGGCGCCTGTTCGGTTCCAGCGCATACCGGCCCTTTATCCCGCTTATCTCATGCTTCTTCGATTCTTGGAAACTGTGGAAACGCATTTTGCTCGGGATCGAACGGATTGGATCAAAAAATGGGGCCTGCCGGGGCTTTTATACGCCGTCGAGCGGCTAAAAGAAACCGCCTCGACTGTTATTGAGGAAAATACGAGCGTGGAGCAACAAGAGTCGCTGCTGCATCTTGGAGAAGGCGATGTCCCTGCTTATCGAGCGTTTCTGCTCTCCCTGGAACTCGATCTAAACAGGTGGCAAACACGTCTCGCCGGTCCCACTGCCGGGCTGGAGCAGCTGCCCGCGCCGGAAGCCGCCGGCCTCGAAGCGGCTCCAGCCTCTTCCCGCACCACCGCTACCGAAGCGTAAATCCTCCGGCTTGTCTTCCGCCGCCCAGCGGAGTATCTTTGGACGCGTGACAACTTCTCTGCATCGGTGCGGGACGGTGGCGATCATCGGCCGGCCCAACGTCGGCAAATCGA